>NZ_JBNPWQ010000021.1:0-114923 GCF_050433745.1 Sphingobacterium sp. HSC-15S19 | reverse complement strand
CCAACTTTACATTAAATTTGGGGATAGGCTCAAACTTGATAGAGGCTTTTAGATTTTGGTTAATTATCCAATGACACAGTTTGAGTTACACTCCCTTAAATTTTGGGATAGGCTCAAACTTGATAGAGGCTTTTAGATTTTGGTTAATTATCCAATGACACAGGTGTTACACTCCCCATTCTTGTGGTAAATGATCCTCACCTTATTTAACTTTTGTTTAAAAGAGAATTTCTCTTTAAATACGTTTTAAATTATTACTGGACAGAAGATAGACTAAGCATCCCCAAAAAGGGATAAAGACTATCAATAATAATTTCCAAAGTTGAATCCTTTCTGAAGATTTACTTATCCTATATATTGTAAGTAGATAGGTAAAGAGAATTAGTATACCACCGATTAAAAATAATATTTCCATGATATTTATCTATAATGATTTATATTTTCTACTTGTAAATTTTGCACGCTGCGGCTGCGGCTGCCAACATACATCCTTCACATGTTGGCCCCGTTATATAACAAAGCAAATTACATTTAGGGTCTGCTTCACACGCAGCCTTTGCTTGTTGGAATACTCTAGCAACGCAAGTTAAATAATCCTCCTCTTTAGCTTTATTATTGGATGCCGAATAATCCATTGAAGGATCTTTTGGTTTGTACATAGATTCATTTGTACTGTATACGTATTGGCTTTTTTCTGACCATATTACGAATCCTTGTGCAACTCCATCATTGTTATATTTTATTTCTTGGTAAAAAGATTCATAGTTTTTGTCTTTTTCAAAAATATAAAGATATCCCTTTGTAGAATTATCTGAAATTACAGGGATAACTTCGTACGAGATATTATCAGAAACTTCTGAGCAGGCAGGCGTTTCTGCAGTTATGATTTGTGAAGTTGTGATATCAAGGTCTTCTTGTATGGATTTTATTCTATTTGTAATGAATAGATCTCTTTCTTTATCCGAATGATGCTTTGATGAATTCGCTGACTCTTTTACATCTATTGACAGTTTTTGATTGTCTACTTCGTTTTTGTTTAATTCTTTTGAACAGGAGAAAAATAAAATTAAGGCGGTAAATAAAATAAGTGATTTTATAATTATATTCATAATTAAGTAATTTATCGCTATAAATATAAACTATTTCACTGTAAAAGAAAAAAGTAATTTCATTTTTCTCTTAATTAACGTAGTTTTAGAATAAAAGAGTTGAGACTTATATAGTTTATGGACTGAAAAGGCTCGGTTTCTACGCATTATGCATTGGTTAGAAATGAAAGAGAACAGCATGTTACTGTTGCATGGTTTCGGGTGGTCATGATACTTCTCTATGAGTTCGGATGCCTGGGATAATAGCGGAGCAATGACGACCGTTTCCATTTTCTTCCTATTGGTTACCAACCAATCCCCACCGTCTATTCCTTTCAAAATGTTGCCTCTCGTGAGGTTTCCCATGTTCTATATTTGTCAGTCTTGTATAACTGCTAAAATGGAGTATATCCAGTACCGATTGTAGGCGTTCGATGGAAACCATCTTATGGGCAAGTAAATTAAATCCCTCCTTTGTGAGATACCCTCTTTAGGTCTTGTTAAAACGGAGTTTGAATTTAGCAAACGTGTCTTTTTCCAGCCAGTCCATAGTGACAGCTTTTTTTACCAGCTTATGTAACCCCTCGAAGTGCTTCATCACACCATTGTAACCCAATGACTTGTGTATGTATTTATTAGCAATGGCTTCTATCTTGGTGCCACCAGTGTAAATATCTTCTATGCTCAATACTCGTTCTTTTATTCTTCCTACGGAGTTTTTAATGGATTAGGCCTCCGTTTGTTCTGCATGGAGATGGTTCTTGACAGCAGTACGTTCCCGAATCAGCTGATCTCATTCACGGGTCAGCTGGTTCAACCTTTTTTAGTTAGGATCTGGGCTGTGCCACAACTCAAGCCGACGTTCTGGGCCGAATAGGGCGATAGCTTCCGAACAGCTTGTGTCTGTTACTGCCTTAACCTACGGTGTACGAAAGTAATTACTGATCTTATTAGACAAGATAATAATAATCTTATATCTCTTGGATTCCAAAAAATAAGCAAACTTCTCGTGGTAAACGCCCGTGGCCTCCATAACAAAACGAAGAGGACTTTCTGCAGACGTATGGGCATGTACACATCCCTGCAACTTTAACAGACCTTTATCCGTATCGAAGATTACCGTAATGGCACAGCTTTTTATCTAAGTTAGAGAAAATATGTCCAAAACAAACGACCAGTTCCTTACTCCCAACATCAATCAATAACAACAACCTGCTAGAGTGTGTTCATAATAATTTTTGGTTGAAAATGTAAAATTTATAGTGAAACTTCCCTTGGACTTGTCCTCCTAGATATTCAAGCTGGACTGCAATTCCGCTTTACATTCTGTTCTGCCTTAGGAAGCGAAAAAAAGGAAGGTCATTTCTCAAAAACAGTATGCTAAAAAAACTACTAAGACAGCCTTTGACTCTTCATTTTTTCACTACAACGCAAATCTATAAAATATACAATATCTCCTACATTTGCTTTATACCAAAAAAGGAGACAGCCCCATTTTTCTATATCAGAACGTAAATTTTCTAATCCTATACTATCCCTGGCAAAAAGGACCTAATTCCTAGGAAACCACGGTACTCAAACAGCTATCCGTCATAATTAGGAAAATAAAATGATAAAAATAAGTCATTTAATACCTTTAATTTACTTTGGAGATTTGTAATTTTGCAGCATGCAAGTATATTTTGATAATGCAGCGACTACAGCCTTAGATCCTGAAGTAATAAAAGTAATGGTGGATGTGATGAACAATAACTTTGGAAATCCATCTTCTATCCATAGTCACGGACGACAAGTAAAAACAATTGTAGAAAAAGCACGTAAAACGATTGCCAATCTACTTCATGTATCTCCAGCAGAGATCTTCTTCACATCGGGTGGAACCGAGGCCGACAATATGGCCATCGTTAGGTCAATCGCCGACTTTGGGATAACCCATGCCATCACCTCCCCTATTGAGCACCATGCCGTATTACATACCTTAGAAGAACTTGAAAAAGCCGGTAAGGTGCACCTCGACTTATTGGAAGTTGACGAAAAAGGTAATTTAAATCTCAACCAGCTTGAAGAACTTTTAAGTACCAATCCGCGTACGTTTGTTTCCATTATGCATGCCAATAATGAGATCGGAAATCTCAACGATATTCAACGTATCTCCGAGTTATGCCAAAAGTATAATGCGATATTCCATTCGGACACGGTACAGACAATGGGGCATTACCCACATGATCTTGGTAGCCTCAAAATAGATTTTATAACAGGGGCTGCCCATAAATTCCATGGCCCAAAAGGGGTTGGTTTTCTTTACATCAATGCGAATAACAAGATTAAACCTTTAATCTATGGTGGAGCACAAGAACGCAACATGCGTGGTGGAACAGAAAATGTCTATGGAATAGCTGGGCTTGCCAAAGCTTTAGAACTTGCCTATGAGCACATGGAAGAACACCACGCTTATATTCAAGGACTCAAATCTTATATGATCGACGAGTTGCAGAAAGCAATCCCCGAGATTGATTTTAATGGTGTTATTGAACCTGATAAATCACTGTATACCGTACTGAATGTTTCTTTCCCTTGCAGTGACCTTGCCGACATGCTTTTATTCAACCTGGATATTGCGGGTATATCCTGCTCTGGTGGCAGTGCATGCAGTTCAGGGACAGATATAGGCTCGCATGTATTGGGCGCAATAAAATCCAGCTCGGAACGACCTTCAGTTCGTTTTTCATTCTGCAAGCATAACACCAAAGAAGAAGTTGACTTCGTCGTAGGAACGTTAAAAGAACTTTGTGCTAAAAACAACTAATATTTTATAGTTGACAACAGACAACGAATAAGATCGCTCAATGTAGCGCTAATTAAAAATTTAAGCAAGAATTCTTAATTAGCGCTACATTGAGTTAGATCAGTTTAATCTTGCTCCAGCACGCTATCACAGCAGCAAGTTGGAGTAAAAGGACTTCCTCATCCAATAGCAAGTTACACAGCATATTTGTATTCGCTAAACCGTTCTGAATACGTACACCCCCATTTCCGACAACTACCATAATTACCCGAACATATACATCATCATACCAACTCACTCCTAATAACAGTTTTCAATCAGTTTTTAGACAGTGATCAGTCAGTGCTTATTCAGTTCATACTGAGCAAGCACTGAACGAGCACTGAACAATCACTGAACAAGCACTGTTAAAAGAGCCTATTTGATCCTAACTTGCTACGGTTAAAAATTAAAGAGAAGAAGGGAAGAAAACTTTCAATATAATCCCAATTAAGGATTGCAATACTGGGAAAAGTGAATAATTTCAAAAAAATAAAAAAGCCGAAAATAGATTCGGCTTTTTCATTCTTCATACATCTTTTATGCTAGATTCAATTTTTTGTCAAGACATAATATTTGGAAATATCTCCCGTAATGTCATTTCCGGAAAGATCCAACTGACTGAGTATCCGATTTCCTAATTTGAACTTATAGTCAACGCCGTCCAGTGTAATGATGTTACCATCCAATTTCCATTTTCCTTCACGCGTAAACACATCATCACTTTTATTAAGGTATTTAGATGAATATTGGTAGGTGTTGTCAGCATGCAATGAAATAAGTGTTTCTATACCATCACAATCCGCACAAGGCATAACACCTTTGTATTCACCAATCACTACTTCCGCCTTATCCCTACCTTTTAGGTCCTGTAAATTATCTTTATAGACCGCAACACTTTGTTTGGGATTATCACATCCCACCATTCCAATTGTCAACAACAAACCCACAATCCAAATAAACCTTTTCATCTCATTCCAAATTCAAAAAAATCAGCATCTAACAGTTACACCAATAAATTCATAACAAATTAAATACCAAAAATTTAGAAAAGATTAAAAATCATCTTCATCGTCGTCTGTCAAGAATGACAATGCACCTTGTAACTCGCCCAAAGCATGGAAATTACGTGTCTTGCGCGCGATCTCAATTCCGGATCTATAGGTATCAATCGCGGACTCCTGTTTATTTAATTTTTCGTACAATTTACCCAAATGATAGTAAGTTCCTACATAATCCGGATTTGTATGTACTAAATTCTCAAATCTTAGCATGGCCTCTTGTTCATCTTCCTGCTTGAGGTATTCAGCTGCAATTGCATATTTTAAAAAAGGATCTTCGGGGCTCTCTTTCAAAAATTCATTCAGTTGATCCAATCGTGTCGACATATCTTTTTTATTTCAAACTTAGACAAATTGCATTTTATATGCAATTTAATTGTGTTTCCCCTAAAACAATTCCCCATCTCTCCATATCACACGAAAGCTTTTTATAAACAGGAACCCCGAATGAGCTGCTATGCTTTCTAAAATTACTATGCTAGCATATAAAATGACAATTTACTGACGCAATAAATCCATTATAAAGAATCGGCTATTTAAAATAAAAAAATACAAAAAAGACAACAAAACACCTAAATATCATATCATATCAAAAAAAATACACGAAAATAACTGGTAAAATTAAAAATTCATCAAAATCACAAGACGACTCTTTAACAGAATTTAAAACGCCTTAGCGCTTTTTAATTGAAAGAAAATATGGTAAGTTTGAGTAAAACCAATCGTATATGAAAATATTAGTTTGTATAAGTAATGTCCCTGACACTACATCCAAAATCACTTTTACAAATGACAACACTGCATTTAACACAGCTGGTGTACAATTCATTATAAACCCTTATGATGAAATTGCTTTATCCAAAGCAGTTGAGTTGGCTGAAGGTGGAAAAGGAACCGTAACTGTCATCAATGTGGGCGATGCATCTACAGATGCAACCATTCGAAAAGCATTGGCAATTGGCGCAGACAATGCTGTACGGATTAACGCCGCTCCACGCGATGCTTGGTTTGTTGCTAATCAGATAGCAAAGTATGCCAAAGACAATGCATTTGACTTAATTTTAACTGGCCGCGAATCCATCGACTATAACGGTGCTCAAGTGGGGGCAATCGTAGGAGAACTGCTGCATATCCCTTCTGTTTCCATTGCCAAAAAAGTTGATATTGCGGGCGACGCAGTCACAGTTGAGCGCGAGATTGAAGGCGGAAAAGAAGTATTGACAGCAAAGCTGCCAATCGTCATTGGTACAGCAGAAGGTGTTGCCGAGCCAAAAATACCTAATATGCGTGGTATTATGAGTGCGCGGACCAAACCATTGGATGTGCTGGAACCTTCCACTATAGACGTTCTTGAACACATTGTCAGCTATGAGACACCTGCTCCGCGCGGTTCGGTCAAACTTGTTGACGCTGCCGAGGTAGAAAAATTAGTTTCTCTTCTTCACGACGAAGCTAAAGTTATTTAATCTTTAAACGCTAAAACACCATGTCTATACTCGTATATGTAGAAAATACCGATGGAAAATTCAAAAAATCTGCTTTTGAAGTTGTTTCTTATGCAAAATCCATCGCCGATAACATACAGACTGATCTTGTTGCGATTTCAATTGGAAATGTCGCTGGAGACGAACTTGCTGGCTTGGGCAAGTACGGTGCTTCCAAAGTATTAAATGTCGACAATGAGCGACTAGCTTCTTTTGTAAACCAAGCGTATGCAAGCATCATTGCTGAGGCCGTAAAAAGTACCGGTTCAAAAATACTTGTGCTGTCCAACTCATTCTCAGGTAAGGGACTCGCTCCACGTATTGCAGCCAAATTGGAGGCTGGTCTGGCCGATGGCGCGCTCGAATTGCCGAAAATCAATGGCGACAAACTGACTGTCAAAAAAACAGCGTTCTCCAATAAAGCGTTCGCTACGCTCGAACTATCCTCGGATATAAAGGTCATCGCACTAAGCCCGAATGCATATGAAACAAAAGAGACCGGTGGTAGCGCAACTGTCGAAACTTTTGCTCCCAATATTGACCAAACAGATTTTACAACGATGGTCAAAGAGATTGTTCGAGCAACAGACAAAGTTTCCCTGCCCGAAGCTGAAATCGTCGTCTCCGCAGGCCGTGGTTTAAAAGGCCCTGAAAACTGGGGTATGGTGGAAGAACTTGCAGACGTCCTTGGTGCAGCTACAGCATGTTCAAAACCCGTATCTGATGCAGGCTGGCGCCCGCATTCGGAGCACGTAGGCCAAACAGGTATTGTTGTTAGCCCCAATCTCTACATTGCTATCGGTATCTCCGGAGCAATACAGCATTTGGCCGGAGTAAGCTCTTCTAAAACAATCGTTGTCATCAACAAAGATCCAGAAGCGCCCTTTTTCAAAGTGGCCGATTATGGAATTGTAGGCGATGCTTTCGACGTCGTTCCGAAATTAACGCAGGCATTGAAGGCTTACAAAGGTATTTAAAGCTTTCTTCCGATATATTCTCCCCATTTATCCAAAATGAATGGGGAGTTTTTATTTGTTATAATTGCATATAAAAGCAAATTTATCTAAGTTTGTAGACCGCTTTGGAATTAAAATGAAGAAAATCAGATTAGATATCGTTGGTTTATCCTATAGTCAAACGCAATCTGGGGCTTATGCTCTTGTATTGGGAGAAGTGGAGGGCAACAGAAGATTGCCCATCATTATCGGCAGCCACGAGGCTCAAGCTATTGCTATTCGGATAGAGAAAATGATTCCTAGTCGTCCGCTGACACACGACCTATTTCAATCTTTTGCAGATTCTTTTGGTATTAAACTCATTGAAGTACTGATCTATAATTTGATTGAAGGGATATTTTATGCTAAAATTATCTGTTCCGACGGCAACAAGATTGTCGAGATTGATGCCCGCACATCCGATGCCGTTGCACTGGCTGTACGGTTTGAAGCTCCGATCTATGCCTACGAATTTATTATGTCCTCTGCTGGAATTATCATTGAGGGACATGAGTTCGCATTTTTGGAAAACCTAGACAAGTCCAACAAAGTTCAGGATCCAAGTGTTGTTGAGATCGAAGAAAAAACACCTTCAAAATCCCCACAAAATCCTTTCTCCACGTTGACAGATGAGCAACTGGAGCAAGCACTTAATCAGGCATTGACCGAAGAAAACTACGAGCAGGCTGCATTGATTAGGGATGAGATTTCCAAAAGAAAATAACTCCTTTCATTAAAGCGAAACAAAAATTTTAAATAACATCGATTTATGTCTATTAAATTAAGATTGACCATTATGAGCTTCTTTCAGTTTTTTGTCTGGGGAGCATGGTTGATTACAATAGCAAACTATTGGTTTGGCACAAAACAATGGGATGGTACACAATTTGGAGCTATTTTTGCAACCATGGGGATCGCTTCTTTATTTATGCCTACCCTGATGGGAATAATCGCCGATCGTTGGATAAATGCCGAGAGATTATATTTTATTCTTCACTTATGTTATGCAGGTGTTTTATTCTATTTACCTCAGGTAAATGATCCAAACACCTTTTTTTATGCGATGCTTGCGGCAATGTGTTTTTATATGCCGACTTTGGCCCTATCCAACTCCATTGCATATACGGCATTAAATGAAAATAACTACGATTTGGTCAAGGCATTCCCCCCCATCCGGGTTTTCGGAACGATAGGCTTTATCGTTGCCATGTGGATCACCAATTTAACAGGCAACAAGGCCACAGCTTATCAATTTTATATCGCCGGAACCGCAGCTTTGGCTTTAAGTCTCTATGCTTTTACATTACCTAAATGTCCACCGAAGAAGTTACAACAGGAAGATGCTTCCTGGACACAACTATTAGGCTTGGAAGCATTTAAACTTTTTGGAAATTATAAAATGGCTTTATTCTTTATTTTTTCCATGTTCTTAGGTGCCGCACTCCAATTGACCAATGCCTACGGTGATGTGTTTTTGGATGAATTTAAATTCTACCCTAAATTTGCAGAATCTTTCGTTGTGAAATATTCGACCATCATTATGTCGATTTCACAGATATCCGAGACACTTTTTATTCTTGCTATTCCATTTTTCCTCAAAAGATTCGGTATAAAAAAGGTCATGCTGATTTCGATGTTTGCCTGGGTATTACGTTTTGGATTATTCTCATTTGGTGACCCTGCAGGCGGACTTTGGATGATTGTATTATCCTGTATCGTCTATGGTATGGCATTTGACTTCTTTAATATCTCAGGTTCTTTATTTGTTGAAACCTCCACAACATCACGCATACGCAGCTCGGCACAAGGCTTATTTATGATGATGACAAACGGTTTCGGTGCCGTTGTAGGCAGTTTTGCATCGGGTTGGATCATTGACCACTACTTTACCAAAAGTTTTCAAAACAGCAAAGATCTCGCACAATACCTGGATACAACAATTGATAATACCCATTTTCTACATTTCCTGCAAGAAAAGAGTATTTCCATATTACCTGACGGCATGTTAAGCGGTAACCTCATGCTAAAAGACTGGCATGACATCTGGCTTGCATTTGCCATCTACACCTTGGTTATAGCAATCTTCTTTGCTGTATTCTTTAGACATAAACACGAGCGTGAACCGCTAAACTCAAAATAACCGAAAGCCGCTAATTGCGGCTTTTTGTATATTTGTAACATGCAAAGCACAGCAACGGAATTATTCAAAGATTCCCAATCCTACATCTATAACTGGACATTTCAATGGATTAAACAACTTGGTCTTGATAATCAGGGGAGCCACTTTGTGAACTCGATCCTTTTACTCTTACTGGTTATCCTGTTTTTGATCGTCATTGACTATTTCACCAAAAGAACTTTACTCCTGTTAACAATCAAAGCCATCAGACGAAGTACAAATCGCTTTGATGATCTATTGATCCGCAATAAAACGCTGAAACTTATTGCTCATTTTGTTCCGATATTAGTGGCACAATATATCATGCCCATTATCTTCATGGGTTTTCCAACCTGGAAAGAAAACAGCAATAAAGTACTTGACATAGCAACGACCGTCGTCAGCTTACTGATTATCCATTCGCTTCTGAAAAGTTTACGGGACATGCTGCGCATGAAAAAATCTTTTGCCGACAAGCCCCTGGAAAGTTATTTACAGGTGTGCCAGATTATCCTATTATTTATCGGTGGGACGATCTGCTTTTCGATATTGACAGGAAAATCCCCTTGGTCCTTCTTATTATCCTTGGGTGCCGCATCAGCAATCTTGATGTTGGTATTCAAAGACACTATATTGGGATTTGTTGCCAGTATACAAGTTTCGGCCAATGACTCCATCCGCGTAGGCGATTGGATAGAAATGCCTAAATATGGCGCCGATGGAACTGTCAAAGAGATTAACCTCAATAATGTGAAAGTACAGAACTTTGATAAGACTATTACGACGATACCGACGCATACGCTATTGTCGGATTCTTTCAAAAATTACAGGGGTATGCAGCAATCGGGCGGGAGGCGCTTAAAGCGAGCCATAAACATCAAAATTTCCACGATCCGTTTTTTGGAAAATGAAGAAATTGAAAGGCTCAAAAATATACAGATTCTGCGGCCTTATATCGAGGAGCGTGCCAAGACAATTGACCAATTCAACACGGAACAGCAGATAGATCAATCAAGTCCCATAAACGGCCGCAAAATGACCAATTTAGGGATGTTCAGAGCTTATACACTCACCTATCTACGTCAAAATCCCAATATTCACAAGACCATGCCCTTGATGGTACGTCAGCTTGCTTCAACCGAACACGGTGTTCCGGTCGAACTTTATTTCTTTGTAAATGATATCCGCTGGGAATATTACGAAGGAATTGTTTCGGATGTATTCGACCACTTATTTGCTGCAACAAAATACTTCGACCTGGAGATCTTTGAAAATCCGGCATCAGATGATTTCCGACAAGTTATCCGACAACAAAACCTTCATGACTTCGCAGACCAACAGCGGTAAAACCGAACTGAAAGTTCTTTCCCGCCAACAACATCAGTCACTTTCAGAAAAAAAGCAGCTACCGCACTAACATTCATATACCAGGTTAACAGCTTAACAAAGTTTGTAGCTGCAAACCGGATAAAGTGTAAAAATGGATCGTAGTAGAAGGACTTAAATTTTGGCAGCATAATTTAAAGTCAAAGGTCTAAAAACAGTGAAAGGTAATCTGGGGAGATTACCTTCACTTTAAAAACAAACTAAATTTTCAGACGTGTTTCACAACAGATCTACACATTAACCCTAACTCTTTATGAATCAAAAATTACTCTATACAAATATAGGATGGTTATGTTAAGTGCATCTTAAGCTATCTTTAAACTTAAAACAACTCTACAACCGGTTATTTATCTCACTTCAATAGTCTTCGTTGCCAGGTGTACTCTATTGAAAAGATCAACAGCCTGAACCTCAATATGATATTTACCAGCTTTTAATTTGGGCAAATTAGCCGTCCACAGATGACTGGATTTTTCAGGGTTTGAAGGTCTACGCGTATTCTTTAATTCAGTTGCTGTATCATACTTAGCCAAAGAATTTAGAAATGCTGGATCGTTTTCATTGACAAAATCCATTTCCTTCCATTCGCCCTGATTGATTCTATACGTTAGCTTGTCACCTTCCTTTCCAATAAAAAAATTAGCGTATATCGGATATCTCTTTGTGTATTTTTCTGGAACGACCGAAGCTCCGTATAAATCGATCTGATACGTTGCCGGCTTACCTACAACCTTATAATCAAAACTGTATTGGTTGCCCTCTATTTTTAAAATGGCATACCCTTTTGGTGTACCGTCCCGCATTGTAGAAACAGGAATTCCCTTTTCATTCAACTCGCCCGAATACCAGTCACCAGAGGTTGTACCTACATTATATTCGTGATGTGGCTTTTCTTGTTTCCATCCGTCCTTTTGTCCATAAAAATATTGGCGCTGAAAGTGTGTATGCGCGGACAAAGATAAGGTATGCTTAAATGGAGCCAAAATATCGAACAGACGTTGTCTATCTTCGTTACGAAAGACATCCGAGTTTTGATGATATAAAGGAATATGAAATGCCAATACAATCAATTTATCTTTAGCTACGTTTTTTAAGTCATTTTCCACAAAATCAAGCTGATCTTTACGGAATCCACCTAAATAACCTTTACCTGTCCGTGGATTCGGGTAAAGGATATTATCAAGAATGATAAAATGCGTGTTTCCATAATTGAACGCAAAGTTATTGGGACCAAAAGTCTGCTCGAACGATTCATCGGAGAGGCTATCCTCTTTGGCATCATAGTTCATATCGTGGTTTCCCATGACATTATACCACGGCAATCCCATCGTGGAAATGACCGATTTATACTTTGGCTGTAGTGAAAGATCATCTCCCACTAAGTCGCCTAAGCTTATTCCAAATTTCGCAATTGTCTTATCTGAAATTTCATTGATCACACCATTTTTGAAATAGGCCAGTTCTTCCACTGTGTAAGCCTGTGGATCACCAAAAACAAAAGCTGAAAAGTTAGGATCTTCATCTTGTTGGTACAATGCAAAATTTACAGCAGCCGGAATTTTCCCTGTAGCTGCAACAGCAGGATATTTTGAAGCTGGACTACCATTTAACTTATGGATATAATAAAATTTTGGATGGTTATTTTCATCCAAAGGCAAAGCGTAGCCTGTCGGTTTAACCACGAAAATGATGTTGTCATTTCCAACAGGCAACTGATAATTGCCATCTTTATCGGTTGTCGTCACCTCACGCCCGTTACTAACAGCAACGGAAGCAACGCCTCTTTCGTTTTTATCCAATTTTCCGTTTTTGTTTATGTCTAGATAAACTTTTCCTTTCGCAAAATCTTGGGCCTGCACCGCGTTTACGAATGCCCAGGAAATTGCTAATGCCAAAAATGCTTTCATATGAAATTTTGTTTTGGCGCTAAAGTATTCGATTCAGGTTAAACGAGTATAAAGAGAACATTAAGAATTCATCAAAAAACAGAAAGAACGATATAACATCAGTGTATTAGTTAACCCATATTTAACAGTATAATCACAGGGATTTCATACATCTTTCATGGGGTTTCATCCAAATGAGGCCCCTTCAGGTCCCTATTAACTCCCTATCCCCCCCTATTAGTATGTATGTTGTTAGCTGATAAATCCATCTTCTTACCCTTGCTCCCAGACGAATATTGGGCACAAAAAAAGAGAAACCAATTGCTTGATTTCTCTCTTTACCCTTTTGGTTTATCTCTTAACTATCGGGCTTGCGCGGTTGCCAACATACGGTTGACTTCATCGATCATTGATTTTGCTGCGTCGTGCATACGCGGGTTGCCTGCAAAATCTGCATCTAAAGTAATATGCTTGGATTTATCTTTATAGTTGTACTCTAAATAAAAACGTGGAACTTTAGAATGTGTTGAATCCTGCTGCCATTCAGGTCCAGTCATATCGGTATCCAAGTTCCAAAAGCCGAGCTCCATTGCTTTGCGGTGCAGGTACAATAAATCGTCTTTTGTAAATTTTACAGTATCGGTAATTAAAGAATCTTTTTTGTCTAAATACTTATAGATGCGTGTTTTTGAATTGTATTCGTTGACCATGTGGTTCGGCTCGCCGTATTTGAATTCAATGGATTCAAAATCAGCAAAACGAAAAGGGGCATTTTTGATCATATTACTATAGTAATAAACACAATACATCAAAAACGGCACAATAATACATAGGCCCAAAAAAATCTTCTTACTCTTGATTGTCATTTCTATAAAATTTTGACAAAAATAAGGATTTATATAGGGTATAAAAGTTTATATCAAGATATGACATAAAACCTACATGAAATTCACGCATTTAGATATTTGGAGAGCCCGCATCAACAAAGGTCTTAGCATACCAGCTGTCAGAAAGATCAGAGATAATAACGCCTTTCCGTGTCGAAACATGAACAAACTTATTATTATGCAGGTATACACCTACATGATCTATCCCATTTCGTCCGAAAGAAAAAAACACGAGATCTCCTTCTTCAAGTTTATCGACCTTTTTTCTCTTTACTATTCCTTCCATGTCACGCGAAGTCCGAGGCAAATTCCCTTTGTATACTTCAATATAGAGCAAATTAACAAACCCAGAACAATCTACCCCCGATTTGGTCTGTCCCCCCATACGATGCGGTATGCCCATCCAATCGTCAATAAATGAATAAAGGTGCGGATTTAGTTTTTTTGTACTCACATTGAGTAAGTCTGCATAATTGTCCAGTCGGGATCCGGAAAAGGTTTTTCCGCGCGCTGAGCTCGCATCTGTCAATACCGCGCCATTGGAAGAATGTGTGTTGGAGCTAAGTACCTTTTTCTTCGTTGAACAACTGCTCAAAAATAGAACTGCACCTAAAAAGAAGATAAAATAAGATCTGACACTCATGCTGTTCGATTTACGTTCTTGCTTAACAAACTTACTTGCTTAACAAACTTACTTGCCTAACAAACTTAATTAAATTGCTGTTTATATCCAATAAATTTGCCCACTGCTAAAAAACAATTTACCCCTATGACCGCTGCTATAAAGCCGTCCCCTGCAACATGCTACGACGAACAGCAATGTTTCCAGTCGATGAATTTCACCTGTTGGATGCATTTACTCCTTACTGTTAAGCTTGTCCCCGAAGATTGCTTTTCTTGATAAGAACGTCAGATAAGAAAAAGAATTGTTCAGAAATCGTAACTTTGACGCCTAATTTATTCGAGAATGGAAAAATTAAAAGGTGCATTAGCTGTCTTTTTAGGTGCGAGTAGTTTTGGGATACTATCAACGTTTGTTAAAAAAGCTTATGGTAAAGGGTTGACTTTAGGAGAGGTAACGGGAATTCAGGTTTTATTTGGCATGCTTATACTGTGGCTTATCTATATTATCATCAAACTCTTTTCTTCAAAGTCATTTCACTCTTCAAGCAAGAAATCTTCATGGATCAAGATATTAATCAGTGGTACCTCTACCGGTTTGGTGAGTATCCTCTATTACAAATGTGTACAGCTTGTTCCGGCTTCGTTGGCCATTGTACTGTTGATGCAGTATATCTGGATCGGTGTGCTGATTGAATTTATCTTTTTCAAGGCAAAACCTTCAAAAAACAACCTGATTGGCATCGGCATTGTACTCATTGCAACATTATTAGCGACTGGACTTATTGAAAAAGGCTTACAACAGCTCAACTTAACAGGTGTCTTATTTGGTCTTTTAGCGGCGACCGCCTATTCGGTCTTCATGATCGTGAATGGCCGTGTCGGCAATGACTATCACCCCATTCAAAAAAGCGCTATTATGGTAACGGGGGCCTGTATCATGGTCTTTACCTTATTTCCGCCTGCTTATTTATGGAATGGTCAATTTGATGGAAACTTCCTCTATTTCGGCTTGATCCTTTCTCTATTTGGCACAGTCATCCCGCCTTTATTGTTTGCCTACGGCTTACCTAAAACAGGCTTCTCCTTAGGCGGAATATTGAGTTCGGCGGAGCTACCTGTAGCCACCTGTATGTCATTTTTTATACTTCATGAAAGTGTATCCACGATACAATGGCTCGGGGTACTTTTGATCTTGGGTACCGTCATATGGTTGAACGCAGCAAAGAGCAGTGCACATTAGGAGGGCAATCAATAGGGAAATTTTGGAATTCCTTTTAACGAAAAAAGGCAATCTTACTAGAGAAGATTGCCTTTTTTATATGTTATAAATCTTAATATGGTATACCCCTTAAAAAGATTAATGTGTCAGTGTCTCCGGAATTTCTTCTACCTCCACTTCACAGGAATCCGTTACGTCCATAAATTTAACCGGCACAACCTCATTCACCAATAATGGATCGTATAAGGTCCGTACTTTGACATAGTTTTTAGAAAAGCCATGCATATATCCATCTTTCTCATCGGCCTCAAACAAGACATCACCAGTCTCGCCAAGCTGTGACTCATAAAAAGCACGGCGCTTCTTCTCCGAAAGGATATGCAACATTTTGCTACGGTCACTACGTTGAGCTCCCGGTACAGCACCGTCCATTTGAGCTGCAATCGTATTCTCTCTTTCTGAATAGGTAAAGACATGCAGATAAGAAATATCCAAATCGTTCAAGAAATTGTACGTGTCGATAAAGTCTTCACGTGTTTCTCCCGGAAATCCGACAATAACGTCAACACCAATACAACAATTAGGCATCAATGACTTGATAAATGCGACGCGCTCTGTGTAAAGTTCTCTTTTGTACCTTCTGCGCATTAAACTCAGAATTTTATTGCTTCCAGACTGCAGTGGCATATGAAAATGTGGAACAAAACGTTTTGATTGCGCCACAAACTCAATAATATCATTGGAAAGAAGATTAGGTTCTATCGAAGAAATCCGAATCCTGTCGATACCTTCGACTTCATCCAAAGCCTTTACCAAATCCAAGAATCGGTCTTCACGCTTACCATCCCGAATACCAAAATCACCAATATTAACTCCCGTTAACACAATTTCTTTTACGCCTGAAGCTGCAATTTCTTCCGCTTGACGCACAATATCTTCGATCTTACCCGAGCGGCTTCCGCCACGTGCCAAAGGAATCGTACAAAATGTACATGAATAATCGCACCCGTCCTGTACTTTTAGGAAGGTACGCGTACGATCGCCAATCGAATAAGCCGAGACAAATTGATTGGTCTCATCGATTGGACCATTATAAACGATCGTTTTTTCCTGTTTCGTCAAATCATTGATATGCTCAATTATATTAAACTTTTCAGCTGCACCTAAGACCATATCCACTCCGGGAATCTCTGCAATCTCTTTTGGTTTTAGCTGCGCATAACAGCCAACAATCGTAATATAGGCGTTGGGAGAGTGCTTTAATGCTTCCTTCACTACTTTTCTACACTTCTTGTCAGCATTATCCGTTACCGAACATGTATTGATTACATAAACGTCTGCACGGCTATTGAACGCTGTAGTATCATAGCCCGCATCTTTAAATAAACGACCAATGGATGATGTCTCCGAATAATTCAGTTTACATCCAAGTGTATAAAAAGCTACTTTTTTATTCTCCATAATATTTTGCAAAATTACATTTTTTTTCAGTAACCGCTCTTATCATTTTAAGTTTTGACTTTCTCGTTATAAGGATTTTCCTTAGTTTTGACTATCTTGAAAGGCTGAATGCACCGGCGGCTTATTACAGGCAAACGAAATTAGTCCGGACATGATGTATTCAAATATTCCCCGATTGAGAATCAGACACATAAAATAGCGCTATTCGTCCCTATCCAGTTCGATTATAGCCTTGATATTTAGTATTTAATAATTACTTTTTTACAGATGAAACAATATTTAGATTTACTCAGACATGTATATACGAATGGTGTTGTAAAGACAGATCGTACTGGCACAGGTACCAAAAGTGTCTTTGGATATCAGATGCGTTTCAACCTTCGGGAAGGTTTCCCTTTGGTAACGACGAAGAAATTACACTTGCGATCCATTATACATGAGCTGATCTGGTTCCTTAAAGGTGAAACCAATATTCAGTATCTCAAAGAAAATGGCGTAAGCATTTGGGACGAGTGGGCTGACGAACAAGGAAATTTAGGCCCTGTATACGGATCACAATGGCGCTCCTGGCCAACACCTGATGGCCGCCATATCGACCAGATCACACAGGTGATCAACCAACTAAAAAATTCACCGGATTCACGCCGCATTATTGTATCGGCATGGAATGTTGCGGAAATAGAGCATATGGCACTCCCTCCTTGCCATGCTTTTTTCCAATTTTATGTGGCGCCAGCACAGCCCGAAAAAGGCATCATGAAACCACAATTGTCCTGTCAACTGTATCAACGCAGTGCGGATATATTCCTTGGCGTACCTTTCAACATTGCCTCTTATGCTTTGTTAACGATGATGGTCGCACAGGTTTGCGACATGGAAGCCGCAGCGTTTATCCATACTCTGGGCGATGCACACATCTACAGTAATCACTTCGAGCAAACGGAGCTCCAATTGAGCCGCGAGCCAAAAGCGCTACCACAGATGAAGATAAACCCTGAAGTAAAAGATATCTTTGAGTTCAAGTTTGAAGATTTTGAATTGTTAAACTACGAATCACATCCACATATCAAAGCTCCGGTTGCCGTTTAACAATGAAGGCACCTAATTTTGTAACAACATTATTTTAGCGGACGAATAATCACATTATATCAAAAATGAGCAACCCAACGATCACATTAATCGTAGCAGCGTCGGAAAACAATGCCATCGGAATCGACAACCAGATGCCTTGGCATTTACCCAACGACTTTAAATATTTTAAGAAAAATACCATTGCGCATTCTGTCCTAATGGGCAGAAAGACTTTTGAGGCCATAGGCAAAGCTTTACCGGACAGAAGGAATATTGTCATCACGCGTAATGCGAATTTCCAGGGAGAAGATATTGATGTAGCCAATAGTATTCAAGAGGCACTTTTATATTGCCGGGATGAACGCGAAGTGTTTATCATTGGTGGCGCAAACATTTATCAGCAAGCGCTACCCTTGGCAAACAAAGTGCTTTTGACACGAGTACACACAACCCTAAAAGGAGATGCTTTCTTCCCTGAATTGCCTTCCGAAGAATGGGAATTAATTTCCTCAGATTCGCATCAGGCAGATGAGAAACATGCATTTGCTTATACCTTTGAAGTTTATTCGAGAAAATAATTCCATGTTTACGAATATCAAAGCGCAATATCATGGGGCAAAAAGCTCCATGATATTGCGCTTTGATATTGAAAGCTATAGAAGAGCTTAATCTACAGGACTAAACAAGCGCAACACTTTGATCTAAAGCACATGCACAAATACTTCATCTTAATTTTCACCCTATTCATGTCAGACGCATACGCTCAGCAGATAGATACTGTTTACCTGGAAAAATTACTCCAAAGTCATCCTGATCTATTTCAAAACATATTAAGTCATCCGACGAAAAATGAGGTGCAGATTCTGTATACACAAATTGATCGTGACAAATCCAATAGGCCACATTTCAGATCTTATAGCTATCGACTGAATCCGAACTGGTATTTTTATCCCGCAAGTACAGTAAAGTTGCCGACAGCAATTCTGGCCTTAGAAAAAATCAACGACCTCCATCTAGCCGGTTTAACCAAAGATACTCCCCTCCGCATTGATTCTGCATTTGAAAAGCAGACTAAGGTTCTTGTGGACGAGTCGGCAGCCAATGGTCTTCCCTCTGTTGCACAATACGTAAAAAAAATACTGTTGACCAGCGACAATGATGCACAAAATAGACTGTTTGAATTTATTGGCCGTGCTGAACTGAATGCAAAACTAAAAAAATACGGCACCAAATACAGCCGTATCGTCAACCGTCTTGCCATTGGCGACAAAGGAATATGGGCCAAACACACCAATCCCATTACCTTTTACAATGGAAAAGATATCATCTACCAACAAGCGGCCCAATTCGACCCAAAAGACTATACCCTGAAGCTGGCCAATACACTTCAGGGGAAAGGTTATATGAACGATAAAGATGAACTTATTCATGAGCCCTGGAGTTTTGAGGGGCTTAATGTCTACGCACTAGAAGATCAACAGTTCATATTGAAGAAATTACTCTTTCCGGAAGCATTTCAGCCTAAAGAACGATTTAATCTAAAAAAGGAGGATTATGACCTACTCTATGACTATATGTCGCGCTATCCCTTTGAATCGGATTTCCCGAAATATGATCCAACAGAATTTTGGCCAACGTATAGCAAGCTCCTTTTTTATGGCCGTGAAAAAAATGCGACCTTAAATCCCAACATCCGGATCTTCAACAAGTATGGAGATTCTTATGGCTATAATATTGATAATGCTTATATCGTCGACTTTGAACATGGGGTAGAATTTATGCTCGCCGTTGTTGTGCAGTCCAATGAAAATGGCATCTACAACGATGGACGCTATGAATACGACACAGTAACCTACCCCTTTTTAAAGAATATCGGGCAGGTAATTTATCAGGAGGAATTGAAAAGGGTTAAGAAGTTTAAACCCGATCTATCCAAATTTGATTTCAGAAAATAAAACACACAAAAACGGCTTTCAATGTATGAAAGCCGTTTTTGTGTGTCGCTATTGCGGCATATTTTTATCTACTTTGGGCAGAAGGCTGCTTGCTTCAAGGTATTTTTGAAATAGAACTATTTCGATTGTAAGGCTGTTTCGATCAACTCGCCGTAAAAATCCCCCTCCTTCATTCCAAAAGCCCGTACCTGCTGCGGAATAAAGCTTTGTGGAGTCTGCCCGGGAATGGTATTAATTTCGATAAAATAAAATTTATCGGTATCGTTTTCCAAAAAGAAGTCCACGCGAACCATACCTTTACAGTTCAATCTAACATAGATTTCTCTTAAAATACGCGCAGCACGCTCCTGCTGTTCGACCGTCAGGTCTGCCGGCGTAATCTCCTCGGTTAATCCAGGTACATACTTGGCTTCATAATCAAAAAATTCGCGTGTAGTCCGAACTTCTGTAGCGGGCAAAACAACAAGCTCGCCTTTTGAATTCCGAAAAATTCCCTCGGAAAATTCGCGTCCAGTCACAAATTCTTCAACAATAACCTGTTTTCCTGTATTTTCCGCATCAAAAGCTTTGTCAATCGCTTCCTGCAGTTGTGCAGATTCCTTTACTTTGGTCATTCCGATACTGCTTCCACCGGCATTAGGTTTCACAAAATAAGGGAGTGAAAGATTACTTTCGACGATTTTGAGTGCCTCCGGGCGTTGCGATTCAAACAGTAGGACCGATTTTGCCAAATGCAACTCGGGAATATCCGATAAGATCGCTTTTGTATACCCTTTATTCATAGTTAATGCGGACGTCAAAGCATCACATGAGGTATATGGAATATCTAACAAATCAAAATAGCTCTGAAGTCTTCCATCTTCTCCAGGCACACCATGCACCATAATAAAAGCTAAGTCAAAAGTCAAGATATCCCCATGCAATGGAAGGGTAAAATCAGCTTTTGAAATCGGATGACGCTTTCCGTCTAAATCTTCATAGTACCATGCTTCTTTGGTCACTGTAATCAAATATATATCGTATTTGTCGTGATCAAGTTGAGAATTGACGAAGGCAGAACTTTTAAAAGAAACTTCAGCTTCTCCTGTATAACCTCCAGTTATTAATGCTATTTTTGCTTTCATAAATTTTAGCGATTCGAATAGCAAATATAATTTGCTATACACGGAAAAACGAATAATTTTGTGAGGAATAATTTTATTTAATCATTCTGCAAACTTGGCTTTAATATTGCGGTTCTATGCAGAATTAATTTTTATCAAACAGAGAAATGTCCAAAGTCGTACAATATCTTCAGACCCCCACTTTTAGGAAAAATCTTATTGCCGCTGTTATCGCGATAGTATGTCTATTCCTTTTCGTTTATATTGGACTGAAAATATATACCAAACATGATGAATCTATCGCCGTTCCTAAAGTGAAAGGCCTTCATATCAGTGCTGCCATCCAAGCTTTGGAGGACGCCGGGCTGGAATATCAAATTGACTCCGTCTATCAGATGGATGCCAAACCTGGCATGGTCATAGAGCAGGATCCCGAACAAGGATTTCATGTAAAATCGGGTCGGACTATTTATTTGACCATTATCACACAGGTTGCACCTGAAGTTGCTTTTCCGAATATAAAAGATAAAACATTGATTGAAGCAACAGCCATCTTGAAAAACCATAACCTTCGAATCGGTGACACTTCTTATGTCGCTGACATCGCCAGGGATATCGTATTGGATGCTCAATTTGCGGGACAATCTATCCGCAACGGACGCATGATTCCTAAAGGTTCACGTATAGATCTGGTTTTGGGAAATGGATTGGGAGCAAATGAGGTGGAGATACCTAATTTAGTTGGGCTTCCATTAAACGAAGCAAAGTTCGCCTTGTCTGGAGCTGGCTTAGGTCTAGGTACTGTAACCTACGATCCAAGCGTAACGGATACAGCCACTGCAGTAATCAGTGTGCAGTCACCAGGAATAGAAAAGGGCCTGACCAGTTTAGGGGCTAAAATTGACGTAACACTTTCACTCACGGCACCAACAGCAACAACAGGTGCTCCGACTGGAGGTACAACAACACCTAAACCACAGGCAAACCAAACACAGGTTACTCCGCCAGCGGCAAAACCTCCGGTTCAGTCAAAGCCTGTTGCTCCAGCAAAAAGTAACACAACAAATACCCCTGCAGCTAAACCGACAACGACAAATCCTGCAGCAGGGCAAAAAAAGGAAAAGGAAAATAAAGGGAATAGTTTAGGATTTTAAGTTTATTTACTCAAAAATGAAGCTGCGTCGAATGATCTCCATCGTAATAGATTAGAGTTCTTGGCAGATTCATCAACCACTGATCGCTAAGGGTTATATAAACGCCATGAATAGCGAACAACAGATGAATAAAAAATTTTAGAATGGAAAATAAAAAAGGAATACCAAGTTGGTTAAAAATTATTGCGCTAATCGTTATCGTTGTTGGAGGTTATTTTGCCTGGACATTTTATAAAGCATTTTATGCTTCGAATGTATCGGGAGAGAAAAAGTACCTGTACATACACGAGGGTGAAAAATATGAGGATGTACTGAAATCAATCAAGGATTCAAATCTAGTGGATGATATCGCTTCCTTTGAGCGTGCAGCACAATATAAAAAATATGAAGAAAGTGTAAAACCCGGACGTTATCTGTTAACCCCAGGGATGAACAATAGACGCTTAGTCGGCAATTTGATTGGCGGTTACCAAGAACCTGTAAAATTCAGATTTTCCAATGTGCGACTGAAAGAAAATATGGCCGCACTTCTTGGAAAAAGTTTTGAGGCAGATTCTGCCCAATTTATTGCTGTACTGAATGATGAGGCTACCGCACAGAAATATGGATTTACAAAAGAAAATCTCATTTCAATGTTCATCCCTAATACCTACGAAATTTACTGGAACACCAATCCGGAAAAAGTAATTGCTCGTTTTGATGATGAATGGAAAAAGTTTTGGAATACGGATCGCACGGCAAAAGCAAAAGCACTTAATCTGACACCACAACAGGTTAGCACATTGGCGTCGATTGTGAAAGGTGAAGCTTTACACCAGGATGAAATGCCCATGATAGCCGGCTTATATTTAAACCGTCTCAAAAAAGGTATGTTATTGCAAGCAGATCCTACGGTGATCTTTGCTAATAATGACTTTACCATTAGAAGGGTATTGAACAAGCACCTCAGAACAGACAATCCTTACAATACTTACATCTATAGAGGATTGCCTCCAGGCCCTATATCAATTCCAAGCATCGCTGCAATTGATGCGGTTTTAAACTTTAAGCAACATGATTATATTTACATGTGTGCCAAAGATGATTTTTCTGGTTACCATAATTTTGCAAAAACAGAGGCTGAGCATTTGATCAATGCACGTAAATTCCAACAGGCTCTGGACGCTAGAAATATTAAAAAATAATGTTTGTATTTGACCACCAGATTCGCGTCCGCTATGCAGAAACAGACCAAATGGGCTATGTCTATTATGGAAACTATGCTGCGTTTTATGAAATAGCGAGAACTGAAATGCTGCGGAGCACGGGGATATCGTATAAGGAGCTGGAAGAAATGGGTGTCATGCTCCCCGTTACGGAGATGAAGACCAAATATCTGAAACCAGGCAAATACGATGACTTGATCACGATACGGGTAACAATCCGCCAGAAACCTGCCGTTCGCATCATTTTCGAATATGAGCTTTTCAATGAAAATGGGGAACTACTCAACCAGGGAGAGACAACCTTGGTCTTTGTCAATATGGAGAAAAATAGACCTTGTATGCCGCCACAGGTTTTTCTGGATAAGATGAGTAAATATTTTAATTGATATGGGGAAAATCCACCAATGGCTATTAAATTTTAAACCTTATTTTAGATTAATCGAATGGAGTAAACGTGTCGTACTACCTGGCTTTGGCTCACTACCACTTTATACTGTGGCGGTATTTTTCTTTCAGGAGCTTTCCAGAGATTCCATCGTCAGCAAGGCTTCTTCCCTTTCCTATAGCTTTCTATTGGCCATTTTTCCAGGAATCATTTTTCTATTTACATTAATCCCTTATATTCCGATTAATAATTTTCAGGAACAGTTGTTGGATTTCCTTGCAGTAGTAATTCCTAAAAATGCATTTCTCGTTGTTGAAACGACATTGGAGGATATTATCAAAAACCAAAATGGCGGATTGCTGTCTTTTGGTTTTGTGTTTGCGGCCTATTTTGCGACCAATGGCATGGCCTCCCTAATGAATGCCTTCAATAAAGCTTCCCTGATGACGGAGAGAAGACCTTGGATCAGAAAACGACTGCTTGCTTTAGCCTTAGCTTTTCTGATTATTTTTGCTTTAACAGCGGGGATGACGATATTTACCATAGCTGGCATTACGATAGACTACCTCAAAGAGACGACAGGTATTAAATCGAGCTTCTGGGCGATTCTACTTAAAATAGCCCGTTGGCTGATTATATTCGCTATTTATTTTTTCACGGTAAGCTGTATTTACAAATTTGGCCCTTCCAACTCCAACAAATGGAAACTCTTCAGTCCAGGAGCTTCTATGGCTACCATTCTAGCGATATTGACATTTTCAATATTTACTTTTTATATCAATCATTTTGGTGCATATAACAAACTGTATGGATCCATTGGGACATTGATCGTCATCATGCTCTGGATTTACCTGAATACACTTATTTTATTATTGGGCTATGAGCTTAATGCGGCAATAGCGCTGTCCAAACAAACCATTGTTATTGCCAAGCCACGCATTTTCAACTCTTTTAAGAGAGAAGACTAAGGTGTCTTAAGCCACTTAAAATCTATTTTATCGGAAAAGGATTTCCGCAAATAAAGTCGAGAATTAGCAATAGTACAATTCAAATACCATCCCTTGCAGGGTTGGCATGTAAAAAGTCCCCTATAACTGAAAGTCTTTCAATAAAATAAGAAAAATAAAATTTTGCATTTAAAGTTTTTTTGTACCTTTGCAACTCCTACAAAGTAGGAAAAAGGAGAAAATTAATTAATGGCAAAAAAACAAGAAGCAGAAAAAGAATTAGCAGCGAAAAACGCAGAGCTACAAGGTGCTGACACTAAAGTAGTGAAAGACACTGAAAAAATTGAATCAGAAGCTGATTCAAACTTAATCGACGAAATCAAATCAAACACTTGGATCACACCAGAAGGTGAATTTGACTGGGATGCAAATGATAAAGGTTTCGGAAATTATAGCGATGCTGAACGCGCTAAACTTGAAGCACAATACGCAGATACTTTCAACCAAGTTAACCAAGGTGAAATTATTGAAGGTACTGTAGTTTCTATCAACAACAAAGACGTAGTCTTAAATGTTGGTTTCAAATCTGACGGTTTAGTTTCTTTATCAGAATTCCGTGACTTACCAGAATTAAAAGTTGGTGACAAAGTTGACGTATTCGTTGAATCTCAAGAAGATGCTAACGGTCAATTAGTACTTTCTCGCAAACGTGCTAAAACTCAAAAATCTTGGGAAGCTATCAATGAGGCATTGGAAAATGATGCAATCATTACTGGTTTCGTTAAGAGCCGTACTAAAGGTGGTCTTATCGTTGATATCAAAGGTGTTGAAGCATTCTTACCTGGATCTCAAATCGATATCAAACCTATCCGTGACTACGATGTATACGTAGGTAAAACAATGGAATTCAAAGTTGTGAAAATCAACCACGAATTCAAAAACGTTGTCGTATCACACAAAGTATTAATTGAAAACGACTTAGAAAACCAAAAATCTGAAATCGTTGCTAAATTAGAAAAAGGTCAAGTATTAGAAGGAACAGTTAAAAATATCACTGACTTCGGTGTGTTCATCGACTTAGGTGGTGTTGACGGTTTATTGCATATCACAGATATCTCTTGGGGTCGTATCGAGCATCCAAAAGAAGTTTTATCGCTAGATCAAACAATCAACGTTGTTGTATTAGACTTTGATGATGAGAAAAAACGTATCGCTTTAGGCTTGAAACAATTATCTGAGCATCCTTGGGAATCTTTAGATACTGCATTAGAAGTTGGTTCTAAAGTTAAAGGTAAAATCGTAACAGTTGCTGATTACGGTGCTTTCTTAGAAATCATCCCTGGTGTTGAAGGTTTGATCCACGTTTCTGAAATGTCTTGGTCACAAAACTTACGTTCTCCACAAGAGTTCTTGAAAGTTGGTGATGAGATCGAAGCGCAAATCTTAACATTAGATCGCGATGAGCGTAAAATGAGCTTAGGTATCAAACAATTGACTCCAGATCCTTGGAAAAACATCACTGAGCGTTACCCTGTAGGTTCTAAACAAACAGCTGTTGTTAAAAACATGACTAACTTCGGTGTATTTGTTGAGTTAGAAGAAGGTATCGACGGTTTGATCCACATCTCTGATTTATCTTGGTCTAAAAAAATCAACCACCCTAACGAATTCACTAAAGTTGGTGAAACATTAGACGTAGTTGTTTTAGAATTAGATGAAGAAAACCGCAAATTATCTTTAGGTCACAAACAATTGGAAGAAAACCCTTGGGATACTTTCGAAACGATCTTTACTGAAGGTTCTATCCACGAAGGTACTGTGATCAAAGTTGGTGACAAAGGTGATATCGTAGCTTTACAATACGGTGTTGAAGGTTTCTGTCCTTCTAAACACTCTGTTAAAGAAGACGGTTCTTCATTGAAAGTTGATGAAGTTACTTCATTCAAAATCATCGAGTTCAACAAAGAGAACAAACGTTTGGTAATTTCTCACTCTCGTATCTGGGAAGAAGAGAAAGAAGAAGCTCGCAAAGAAGAGTCTAACAACCGTAAAAAAGACGCTAAAGCTGAGTCTTCAGCTGTGAAAAAAGTAAAAGATTCTGTTGAAAAATCTACTTTAGGCGACTTAGACGTATTAGCTCAATTGAAAGAGCAAATGGAAAATGATAAAAACGCTAAGTAATTAGCAATTTCAATCCATAAAAAGCGGCTGTTCCAAAAGGACAGCCGCTTTGTTTTTATAGGGATGCTTTTGTAATTTTGTATCAATAAACGTTATTGTTATGTCATTCAAATCAGCCTTAATTAACCCCACCGAACTTCAGGAATCACTGGGACAGCATACAGACATTGTCCTCCTCGATTGCACCATCGACAAAGTTGGTCAATCCATCAAGGATACCAAGTTCGAAGTTCTTCCCCATTCTCAATTTTTTGACATCGAAGGGAAACTTTCGGATGCTACTTCCAAATTACCGCATACCCTCGTTTCTGCAGCGGTATTCGAAAGGGAAATGCAAAGCCTGGGAATAAATCAGGATAGTACGGTCGTATTATATGACAGATGGGGCGTTTATTCAAGCCCAAGGGCCTGGTGGATGTTTAAGGTCATGGGATTTGAACAGGTCTTTATTTTAAATGGCGGTGTTCCTGCTTGGAAAAATAACAAACTGCCCGTCGTAGACCAGTATACAACCGCTGCAAGTCCCGGTAATTTTAAAGCCCAATTTCAAGCAAACCTTTATGCCGATAAAGAGTATATCTTAACACATTATCGGGATACTCAAGTGAATATTTTTGACGCCAGAAGTAAAGGTCGATTTAGTGGTTTAGTAGCTGAACCCCGGAAAGGCCTTCATGGTGGGCATATCCCCCATTCCAAAAATCTCCCTTTCGAAGAATTATTTGACGGAATCGTTTATAAACCCGTTGATGAATTGAAACAGCAATTTGATCATTTTAATGCGACCGGAAATGAATATGTATTCTCCTGTGGATCGGGTATCACGGCCTCAGTCTTAGCATTTGCTTGTCATCTCGCTGGTCATGAGCAAATCCGTGTATACGATGGTTCTTGGTCAGAGTGGGGCCGTGAAGAGCTCAATCTACCCATCGAGAAATAGTTTAAAACAAGGTATTCCAAGAATAGAGATTATCCTCCAAGCGGATTTTTTCGGCATCTAGGAGATTACGGATGATCTCTATTCTTTTCTTTTCTGTGCCTATCGTCAAACTCGCCACCAAATCATGAATGTTTTTGGCTTCAGCAAGTAAACTGCTTTTGATTTCTGCTTTTATATTTGCCCGCTGCTTTTCCTGATGATTGCGGATCAGACATAAATCGCATACTTCACAGAATCCCGCATTTTTCTCTCCAAAATATAACAACAGCGATTGACTGCGGCAATTGCTCTGTTCAATATAACCGATCATGCCATTGACTTCCTCTTCCTTCACCTGATGGCGATCGCGAATAAAAATATGATCGATATGCAGGTGTTTGTAATCGACTCGGTTCTGCAAAAAGGTCAATTGTGGCGCATCTGTAGAAGGCAGATAGCTCGCTATTTCCAGTGTCTCCAACGACTTCAACAGCTCGACAACACGATCATAAGGCAGATCTAACTTACGTGCAAATTCATATTCATTGATGAGGATATAGTTTTCAAATACACCACCATAGCTGCGCAAAATAGCCTTAATAAGCTTATCATATTTGACATACTGCACCTGAACTTTATACAATTCGGCGCTATCAATTTCAAACTTAAAGCGTGAAGGTATTGTAACAGCTTCTGACAAAACCAACCAAGTGTCCCGCTCCAGAAACTTCAGCGCATTCATAACAGGAACCAACGGTAGCTGATATTTTTTTGCAAATGCAACAACATCAAAATCTACAGTCACTCCTTCTCCAGAACCATAGGGAATCTGAAAATGATTACAAAGGTAATGATAGGTCTGTTGAATAAATGGAATATCAGGAAAGCTAGCTTGCAAATTATCGACAAGTTTCCGCTCATCTGCCTTTTGATAAAGAATAACGGGATAGGCCTTCTTGCCATCTCTTCCTGCCCTACCGGCTTCTTGATAATAGGCCTCCAGCGAATCGGGCAAATCGAGATGAATGACAAACCGTACATCGGGTTTATCAATTCCCATCCCAAACGCATTTGTAGCTACAATAACGCGAACAACATTTGTCATCCACCCTTGCTGTTTCTGATCCCGTTCCTGCCCCGTGAGCCCGGCATGGTAATAATCTGCCGAAATGCCATTATTGACTAAAATACGGGCTATCTCCTGTGTTTCCCGCCGGTTTCTGACATAAACAATACCGGATCCACCCAACTTGTGTATGATGCGGACCATACGTCCCATCTTATCCTCTTCCTCAATGGCCATATAAGCCAAATTGTCGCGGAGAAAGCTTTTGACAAATACATTTTCTTTTGGAAAATTCAGCTTCTGCTGTATATCGCTAATGACACGCTCAGTTGCTGTCGCTGTAAGGGCCAGAAAAGGAACCTTGGGATGCAGTTCCCGTAACTTAGCGAGTTCTAAATAGGGAGGTCTGAAATCATACCCCCATTGAGAAATACAATGTGCTTCGTCTATCGCAAAAAGATTTACATTCATAAATCGTATGCGCTCCCTTACGATATCATTGTATAATCTTTCAGGAGAAAGATAGAGAAATTTTATTTGCCCATAGACGCAATTGTCCAACGTAATATCCACCTCCCTCTTCCGCATTCCAGCATAAATCGCGACCGCTTGAATTCCATTTTTTTTCAAATGCTCAACCTGATCTTTCATCAATGCTATAAGCGGTGTAACGACAATACAAATCCCTTCTCGCATCAAGGCAGGTACCTGAAAACAAATCGACTTTCCGCCGCCAGTCGGCAATAAAGCCAGTGTATCTTTACCTGAAATGACCGATTGAATAATTTCTTCCTGCAGGGGTCTAAATGAATCGAAACCCCAGTATTGCCTTAAGATTGATATACTATCTTGCGTCATAAGTTCTCCTTATCCCAAACATACGCAAAATTATCTTTCATGAGATAATTCTGTATTCCCAAACTATCCAACATACGTTTTGTATGCTTGGATTTCTCCATTGAATTGGATCCATCCAGTATAACAAGTTTTGGTCTAATTTGCTTCAATAAACGAGGTAAACCATTTAGTAAATTTTTTCTGACAATGACAAGGTCGGCAGGTGTCATTGTTCCCCCTGCATGCGATAAAATAGCAATTCTACCTAAAGGGAGCGTAACAAGATAGTTTTTCCGCTCCCGACCATTCAAAGCTACAAACTGAACTTTTTCCCTCGTCAGTAATTGGATTTCTCTTCCACATGCATATTGCAAGCCTCGGGATTGCAAAGAATCAAATGTGCTGTAAACGATACTGCGCCCACCTTTGAAATAGCCGATCGTCAGCTCATGTTTCGTATTATAGACCCGAAACCGTTCTACATCTTTATTTTCCAGGTATTTTTGCGCAGTGATCAATAGTATTCCAATTGCACAGCATCCCCCTAGCCAAACGTATTTTTTATCTTTCCATTGAAAAGCATATAAAAAAGAAAATAGTGCAAAATAGGTCAAAAATAGAAGCTCCAGCCCCATAGGTTCAACTTTTATTGTTGAAAAAGCCAAATGGTCAATAAATTTCAAGCAGTATAAGATGAAAGCGATGAGATGCTCCAAAAGAAAGCCCAATAAATCGTTGAGCCCCTGCATTGGATTGATTGTCATAATAAAACCGAGATACATCGCTAATGTTGAAGGGAAATCGACTAATACATTGGCTACCAGAAAATAAGTTGGAAATTGTCCAAAATAATAAAGGCTCAGTGGCGTTGTCAATAGCTGCGCAGCAATAGAAACAGCCAATGCATCTCTCAAAAGCCGTAATATCGGTCTTTTAACCGGAAGGAATCCTTCGACAAGCGGCGAACATATCGTCATACCCAAAACGGCTAAAAAAGACAGCTGAAAACCCACATCAGCAACAGCCCGGGGAACGGCCAGTAAAATCAATAATGCGGCAATAATAAGCGAATTCAGTGTTGAAAAGCTTCGTTTAAAATGCTGTGCACACAGCACAAAACTAATCATAATAGCTGCCCGCGTAATCGGCGGATCAAGCCCTGCAATAAAAGCATATATCCAGATCATACTCCATAACAAAATTAGTGGCAGCCATCTGAGATAGAAAGGCCAGGCAATTCGCTTGAAAATAAGGGATAAAAAACTGAATAAAACAGCAACATGCATTCCCGAAACACTTAGTACGTGTATCGTTCCCGTATTGGTGAAGGCCTGGATGCTTTCGGCACTGATATCGCTCCGGGAACCATATAATAAAGCTGAAGCAATAGCAAAGTGCTCATCCTTTTTGATATGGGGACGAAGCTTAACCAAAAAATATCTCCTCGTTTGTAAAGCGAGCCCAGTTAATGAAAAAGCCGTTGTTTCTTTCCTACTGATCAGCTTATACCGACCAAAGACTGCGAAAATTTCATGATAGATATGCTGTCTTTTCAAATACTGTCTATAGTCAAATTCCATTGGATTGAATGGCGGAGCTATTTCCTTTACTTGACCTTTTAACCACAATAGATCACCAAACTGCAGTGGGTTCTTCTGGCTGGATTTTAAAGATAACATCAGTCGACCTGTAGTTTCAACAAATTCACCTTTTTGGTAAGCCCCTACTACTTCCGCCGAAAAACGAATGATATCCCGCTTCACCTTGGGCTCTTCAATAATTTTGACTACATAACTATCGGTCACTATATGGGAGAAATGACTGATTGTAACCAAAGGGGCTTCGCGCCAAAATTGGAAAATCCCAAATAATACAACAGACACATAATACCCGTAGATGTAGCCATACTGGCGGATTCTTCCCTTTAATAAATAACAACAAAACGTTATCAAAACCAGCACAACCAATAGCTGCTGAACGCATTGGAAAATGTGGAACGACATAGGTAATTTAGGGGCGAAAAGAAGCGTCACAATATATAGGATCGCTATCTTAAGAGTAGGCAGCCGCTCTAATCTTTGTATAAAACTAAGCTCTTTCATAACTGCCACCGCAACTGTATCTTAACCTCTGACTTTCTATTACCCTCAATTTGGTCCAGTCCAGTCCCAATACTCTCTCGCCCCGGATAATAATAGACCGCATATTTGGTCCATACCTGAAGATGGCGGCTTAACCGATACTGCAGATTGAAATACATTCTCCATCCCCTTGTATTGTACATTCCAAAACCAGATGCATATAATACATCCTGCTCATAAGCATAGATCCGATTATCATAACTTGCCGCATCGAAATACGCAACGCGTATATTCGACTGAAATTTTCCCGCGCTAGACTTCCAGAGCAAATCTTGATAAAGCATATAACCGAAACTATTTTCCTGATACTCTTTTTGGAATAAATTAGCTTCTACACGGGAGCGAATCGTCCATATTGAACTTAGGCGGTAATGAAATTCTACCCTGAACTGCTGTTTGCTGGTATTTACAAGCCCGTGCTCGGTTTGTCCCTCTCCCTGGTAATTAACTTGTTTAAATCGGTTACGATAGCGCAATGAAAGTTGGCCTTTTTTGTACCACATGTAACTCAGCTGGCTAAAAAAATCAGCGCCTGTAGATAGCGTATCAGCCTGATACTTTGCTCCCGGGAAACGAAATATATCCGCATAATTGGACCAGAGCAATTTTCTACCCAATTGATACGTTAGTCCCAAATAAGCCCCCTGCTCGTTGGAGGTGTTATCCGATTCACCAAATCCCTGTCCATAAAAAGTATGAAAATTCTTTTTATAGTCCCGCAGCAATACAACCGATGATAAACGTGGATGCAAACTTATCATAGATCCTGCTAACAGTGCTGAACCGCCATCCATGCTGCTTGCATACTCACCAAATAAATAAGCATTCCGAATCGTATAGTTTCCATATAGACTTATATTTCGCAAAAAATCACCTTCAAAGTCCGCCTTTTGCCGTATACCATTGCCTTTTGTTTTAAAGACATTTAATTGTGTCTGATTGAAATGAACACCCATTTTGAACCGCTTATAGCGCCACAACAGATTCAATCCATAGGCCAGTTGAGATGCGGCATGACGGTATTGCTGTTCGGTTGCAGTCCGATGCAAGCCTGAGCTTGCGATCGTTGAAATCGTAGGCGGAGAAGTTGTACGGTTAACTTTTCCATCTATGGATTGGTAGGAGAAATAAGGTGTAATTTCAATGTGCCTAATCTGTAATGTTCCTGCAATGCCACGCATAAAATTAGCCTCATTTAATGACGTATATGACTTTACACCGATCCCTTGTCTTGCAGTATGCTGTACCAATCCCCCTTTTCCAAAATTCAGACCATTCCACATACTGAGTCCCTGGCCAAATTGCAACGCGTAATCGCCGATCACGATATTTTTGAAACGGCCTAAAGACTTTATTGATATACTTAAGCTATAGAAATCAAATCCCATTTTTTGCCTGTCTCTAAAAAATGGTTCCCCCGCATCTTTCTCCATATTAACTGCGAGATGAAACCCATCGTTTAACTGGGCTCTATACCTAACAGCATAGCGATTGGCATCGCCAAGATAATGGGATTTCGTCGTATCGACTATACGGTATCCCTTTGCTTTTTCGAGTATCCGGGCGTACCGTATTATAAATTCCTGTTTAAAATTTCTCGATTTCAGGGTTTCAAGGGGAGATCCCGGACCTACCCTTACGAAGGGTAACAACAAACTGACTATCCGCTCATTAAATCCTTCAATGGACTGTAGTTCGAGTACGTTGATAAAATTCCCTGAAATGGTCCTATGGGCCAATAGGTGCTCGATTAATAAAGGGTTCAAAAATTGTAATTCAGTGAGTTCTCTACCATCAGTTTTGTTGAGATCGATCGGGTGTTTGAGATAATGAGACCACTTTTCAGTGAATTCACTCAAATCAGCATCCTCAGGAAGCTCTTCCGATAAGCTTTCAAATAAATCTTGGAGATCGATTTTTTCATTTGTTTGCGCCGTACAGGTTAGTCCAATAAAACAACCTATAAAGAGCAAAATTTTGCTACAATATTTCATAATAGGTTTTAATTAATATTGGCTAAATGCTAGGCGATGAACATTTTATCCCGGCAGAAAAACGGTTCACTGGTATGAAATTAGGAAATATAAAAGAATAAAAAAAGCCTGATGAAATTTTTCATCAGGCTTTTTTTATTCTTTTATGATCAGATCAATTAAATATCAATTTTAGCATAACGTGCATTTTTTTCGATAAATTCACGACGCGGAGCAACTTCATCACCCATCAACATCGAGAAGATACGGTCACATTCTGCCGCGTTTTCAATAGTTACTTGTCTTAAAGTACGCGTTTCAGGATTCATGGTTGTATCCCATAACTGTTCTGCATTCATCTCTCCAAGACCTTTATAACGTTGTACGTGTACGCTATCCTCTTTACCACTTCCTTTCAAACGTTGAATTGCATTGATACGTTGGTCTTCATTCCAAGCGTACTCATGCTCTTTCCCTTTTTTCACCAAGTATAGCGGCGGTGTAGCGATATATACATATCCTCTTTCGATCAATTCCTTCATGTATCTGAAATAGAACGTCAAGATCAATGTTGTAATGTGGGACCCATCCACATCGGCATCGGTCATGATGATGATGCGGTGATAACGTAATTTTTCAATATTCAATGCCTTAGCATCTTCGGCAGTACCTACACTCACGCCCAAAGCTGTAAACATATTTTTGATCTCCTCATTTTCGTAGATCTTATGTTCCATCGCTTTTTCAACGTTCAGGATCTTACCACGTAAAGGCATGATCGCCTGATGCTTTCTATCACGACCAGACTTGGCAGTACCACCCGCAGAATCCCCCTCGACAAAATAAATCTCACATTTGGTAGGATCGTTGTCTTGACAGTCGGCTAATTTACCAGGAAGTCCGGAGCCCCCCATAACGGTTTTACGTTGGACCAAATCACGGGCCTTACGTGCAGCAGCACGTGCTTGAGCTGCAATGACAACCTTTTGAACAATAGATTTTGCCTCACGTGGATTCTCTTCCAGATAAACACCTAAGATCTCACCAACAGCAACATCTACAGCCCCCATCACCTCGGAGTTACCTAATTTCGTCTTCGTTTGTCCCTCAAATTGAGGTTCTGCAACCTTCACCGAAATTACAGCTGTCAATCCCTCACGGAAGTCATCACCGGTAATTTCCACTTTTAAGTTTTTAAGCAAACCTGACTTGTCCGCATATGCTTTCAAAGTACGTGTCAAACCACGACGGAAACCCGCAACGTGAGAACCACCTTCAATCGTATTGATGTTATTCACATAAGAATGGACATTCTCCGAATACGTATCGTTATATTGTAAAGCCAGTTCAACAGGGATACCTTGTTTCACGCCTTCAACATAAATTGGTTCAGGAATCAACGACTGACGGTTACCATCTAAAAATTTCACAAACTCTTTCAGACCACCCTCTGAATAGAATGTTTCTTTCTTTTCAGAACCGTCTTCATTAGTCTCCCGCTCATCATTCAACGTCAAACTCACACCTTTATTTAAAAATGCAAGTTCACGAAGACGATTTGCCAATGTATCGTAATTATAAACAGTAGTCTGCGTGAAAATTGTCGCATCTGGATGGAAGGTTACAATCGTACCCGTCTTATCCGAAACACCAACTTCTTTCACATCATACAAGGGCTTACCAATTTGGTATTCTTGCTGGAAAATCTTTCCATCGCGATGAACCTCAGCCTTCAAAAGGGTAGATAGTGCATTCACACAGGAAACACCGACACCATGCAGACCACCAGAAACCTTGTATGTATCTTTATCAAATTTACCTCCGGCGTGCAATACAGTCATTACAAGCTCTAAGGCTGATTTATTCTCTTTTTTGTTGATTCCTGTAGGAATACCACGACCGTTATCCCGGACAGAAATCGAATTATCTTTATGGATAGTAACAAAGATATCTGTACAATATCCTGCTACAGCTTCATCGATTGAATTGTCAACAACCTCGTATACCAAATGGTGCAATCCTTTTACACCGGTGTCACCAATATACATGGATGGACGCTTACGAACCGCCTCTAAACCCTCTAATACCTGAATATTATCGGCCGAATAGGTGGATGCATTTTTATTTTCTTCGCTCATTGAAAACCTCTTAAATGTAATATTCAAAAATACGAAATTTTGGCCGATTTATCAAGTCCGTGAACAAGTATTGAACCTATATTCCGAATTATAATACATAGGATAATTTTACTTTTTTATTACTAAAAACTAGAATTTCGATTTTTTTATGTTAGGTTTGTTTTCAGTAATAATTTGCAAATAACAAAAAAATGAACACTATATTTTCAATTGTATCGAAAGTTTCCTTTGGCCTTTTATTGGTTGGAACTATTGCATCATGTAACCAAGGTGCAAAAACAACAAACGAACCTGCAAAAAATGATTCCAATACGGTAAGCAAGGAGAGCCAGGGAAGTAACAAAGATAAAATCGTCTATTTAAACTCGGATTCACTTTCTGAAAAATATCAATATTTTAAGGACATTAAATCAAAGCTTGAAAACAAAGTAAAGAAAGCACAAACGGATCTGCAATCTAAAAGCACTGCATTCCAACGGGAAGTTGCCGAATATCAAAAAAATGCAGCTACAATGTCTGCCCCTGATAGACAAGCTACTGAACAAAAACTAGCACGTAAACAAGATGAGCTTGCACGTTTAGATCAAACAGCTTCTTCCTCTATTGCAAAAGACGAGTCTGAAGAATTCAACAATGTTTATAATAAAATTACCGAATTCCTGAAAAAACATGCAGCAGAAAATGGCTACAAACTGGTGCTGACCTATTCAAAAAGCAACCCAACTGTATTGTATGCTGACCCATCTCTGGAAATCACGAATGAGGTAATCAAACAGTTAAACGAAGAATATAAATCTTCAAACAAATAGAAGGTTATAATAATTTAGGAAAGCCATCAACTGAGTTGATGGCTTTTTTTATTTTCTTTCTTATCTTGTCCTTACTAAAATTGGATTTATGGTCAGAACGATTGTTGAAAAGGAAATCGCAAACTACGAATGGATAGATATAGCTGAGCCAACCTCAGAAGACTTCACCTTTATCAAAGAGCGCTTCAATTTGAATGAAGCTTCGATCAAGGATTCCAAAGAACCAGAACATCTACCGAAAATTGAAGAATTTGAGAATTATACCTTTGTTATTCTCCGTGTCATGTCGGACAATTTCAAGGAAAATTCAGACAGCATCGGGGAAATCACCGATCGCCTGACCATCTTCTACGGAAGTGATTTTGTGATTACTGTACACAAACGTCGTATCGAGTTTTTAGAAAAACTTAAGAATATTGAATTCACGTCCATCAAGACAAAAAATAGCCGTAAACTGGCTGTATTTATCACGACTGCGGCTGTATTCACCTTTAGTCAAACCTTAGAGCAACTTTCAACACGCATCGATGCATACGAAGAATTGATTTTCCTCAAACGCATGAAACAACAGCCAATACTGAAAAACCTCTATTTTATCAAAAGGCAGATTGATGTTGCACGAAAGGTCATCTTTCTCTACAGAGAGGTCGTTGAGCATTTTCATTCCTCGTCGAAAAAAGATGTCTATACCCGCGATTTAAAAGATCTCCAGGTCCGGACATCAACCTTGTACGAAAACTTATCGGAAAATGTAGCACAGCTACTGAATGTATATTTCAACATCTCGTCTAATCACACCAATGAGATTATGCGCATCCTGACGATTTTCTCCGTATTTTTTATGCCAATCACTTTTGTGGCAGGAATTTATGGAATGAATTTTAAAAATATGCCCGAATTAGAATGGTACTATGGATATCCAGTGGCCATGGGAATCATGGTTGCCATATCCCTTGCGATTTATTTGTGGTTCAAAAGAAAAGGTTGGCTATAATAAGCCAACCTTTTTCTTTGCAGGGGTAACCACAAAATCTTTAAGATAGAATGGCTCGAAATAAGCAACATCCTCAAACTCTTTCCGCTGAAATTTATCAAAGGCCAACAGCGATAGAAAAGCCGCGGAAACATTAAATCCGCTCAGCACATCCACGCGATCCGTTGCACTGAACAAATCCTGGAATTTATCGGCTCCCGAACCAAATAAATGGACACGATGGTAGTTCAGCAATAATTCATTGAAATACTCAACATCGATGATTTCCGCAGATGTCGCTCTCTCCAATATAGCGTTATGATTATAAACTGCTGTATAGACTTCCATCCGACGGGCATCGAGCATAGGAAGGTAAGCTTCATCTTCTGTTAAACCGAATTGCCCTTTATAGCCTAAAAACAACGCTTCTAACGTGTTAATAGCGATTAAAGGTACATCTAAGGCATAACAGAGACCTTTGGCCGTAGACACCCCTATCCGCAAGCCTGTATACGAGCCTGGCCCCATACTCACCGCAACAGCGTTCAAATCCTGCATCTTTCGGCCTGTCTGTTTAAGAATTTCCTCAATCAAAATAGTCAATTTAGCCGCATGAGCATTTGGTTCATCGAGATCGATGACTTGCAACGTTTGACCATTTTCACTCAAGGCAACCGAACATACAGCGGTTGATGTATCAATTTGTAAAATTAAATTATTCATCGTCGTTATAGAAATCAAGGTACAGGATCATGCCCATGGCCACCCCAAGGGTTGCAACGTGCGATTCGTTTCAAAGCCATCCAGCCACCTTTAAAAGGACCATATTTCAAAATAGCTTCCTTACCGTACTGAGAACAGGTAGGTGTATATCTACAATTGGCGCCTAAAAATGGTGAGATAAAAACTTGGTAGAAACGAATAATAGCCAAGAAAATAAAACTAAACAAGGGTCTAATCCCCTTTTTCCAAATAAGCTTCAGCACATTCATCCTGCAATTTTTTCAGCATTTTTTTCATTGCGGTGCTAAACACATCATACGCTAAGATCTGCTTGCCTACATATTGAATAGCTAAATACAAAGTTACATTATGTTTCAACAAAAACGGAATCAAATCATTCGATTTTTGTAAACGGTAACTCTCACGCATCATTCGCTTAATCGAATTGCGATCAACTGCTCTTTTGAACCTACGTTTGGATACGGAAATGATAGACTGACTGGAGGGAATATGGTCAGTCAAGTTGTTTTTCTCGAAGATAAAAACAACCCTAAACGGATACAAAACAAAAGAAGAACCGCTTTTAAAAAGCGCATCAATACGCCTTTTCGCACATAACCGTTCTTCTTTTGTAAATGTATTTTTCATACGATGACTTAATCTTACTAGAAAAAGCTCTTATAAGTGGCCACCGATCCTTGTCAAAGATTAACCTTTGTGACGGTATTCGTCAGACACTGTAAGACGTTTTCTACCTTTAGCTCTACGTGAAGCTAATACTCTTCTACCGTTTGCAGAGCTCATACGCTCTCTAAAACCGTGTTTGTTTCTTCTTTTTCTTTGCGATGGCTGAAATGTTCTTTTCATGACGCTATTATGCTAATTTGTTCTTACTTCAATTAATACAAAACTCCCCAAGAGGAATGCAAAAGTAAAGTTTATTTTAGACAAAAACAAACAATATTACGAACATTTAAAGTTAATGTGAAGCAGACAAGCTAATTTATTCAGCTACAGCTTCAAAAAACAATTTTTCAACTACCATAAAATAAAAATCAGCACAGTTTGACTGTGCTGATTTTTATAAATGAAGTATATACCTTACACTATTTATTTTTCAGAATATCCCTGATCTCAGTCAAAAGTGTTTCTTCTTTCGTCGGTGCTGCAGGTGCCGCAGGAGCTGCTTCCTCTTTACGTTTCAATGAATTTAAAGCTTTGATAACACAAAAAATACAGAATGCTACAATTAAAAATTGAATAACCACATTAATAAAGTTTCCATAATTAATGGATACTTCGGCTTGTTTAGTAGCCTCATCAGCGGCCTTCAGAATCAATTTTTTGGATGAAAAATCAACACCGCCTGTTAAATAACCAATGGGCGGCATGATAATATCGTCAACCAATGAGGTGACAATTTTACCAAAGGCTCCACCGATAACAACACCGACAGCTAGATCGACCACGCTGCCGCGCATTGCAAACTCTTTAAACTCTTTTAAAAATCCCATATTTAAATTTTTTAGTCCATAAATTATGACAAAACTAGTAATTGTCACATAAATCTAATTAAAATATGCCAACTTTTTATCGTTAAACTCATATTGTGCTATATTTTCTACCCTATGTCCTGTTTATATGAAAAGACACGCAACTCGCACCGCCCCAATTTTTATTAACTTAATTTCTTATATTTGCGCGTTAACTAGTAAAATATCAAGATATATTGTATATTGTTAGTACTTTATTTCATACGGTAATTAAAGCCCAGCATCAGATAGCATATCTATGAAAAAGATTCTTATAGCAGACGACCACGGTATTGTACGGTTAGGAGCCTCCGTTATTATTAAAGAAACTCTTCAAAAGGCAGAAATATTCCAAGCTGAAACCTTTGACGAGGTTCTTGAAAAAATAAAGGTAGAGGATTTCGACCTGTTATTGTTGGACATTAATATGCCGGGAGGAAATAATATACGGGTCGTTGAGGAGATCCTTCAAATTCGACCAAGCATCAAAATTTTGATTTTCTCGTCTTATGACGAATCACTATATGCGCTACGCTATATCGAAGCAGGAGCGGTAGGCTACCTCAACAAAACAACAGCAATGGCTGAACTTTCCAATGCCATTCTGGCTATTCAGGATAGAGGGAAGTATATGTCGAGCAATGTACAGGATCTATATATTCAGAAATTAACACAGAGCAAGTCTGAACTGACGAAGCTAAATCCGTTGGCACGTCTGTCAAATAGAGAGGTGGACGTTGCTAAACAATTAATAAAGGGACTGGGGATTATTGAAGTATCTAGCTTGTTGGAGTTAAGCCCTTCAACAGTGAGCACGTATAAAAGCAGAATCTTTGAAAAACTCAATGTTTCTAATATTCCTGAACTTATTGAACTTTTCAGAATACACTCCAACAACTAGTCATTTTGTTGGAGTGCATTTTTATCCTACTAAATTAACTCATCCATCGTAACAACTGGAACATCTTTTACGTTCAGGTCTTCTAAAGGCTGAGATTTCTTATAAGAATACCCCACCTCTGCTTCTAAATCCCATAACATCGGTGCTAAAAAGTTGAGGCAGGTCGTAAATCCTTGAACCGTTGCAGAAAAATCACCTGTATCTTTCGAATTCTTAGCTTCGTTTTCGATCTCAAAGGGACCACTGAAACCACGTTCTTGCAATAAGTCAACAAAGCCTCGCCAATCCATACTATCGGATCCACCAAAGCCAGGTAACATTGCCTCATAGTGATGTCTATCCCAGTCATGCCCAGGAATACTTACGTTGGCCTTTTTAGCCAATTCAGCATCAACATGCTGCATAGGGTACATTCCCCCCCAATCAATACGTGCAGCGGTCTGTAAATTACGTGTAGTCTTCACATGTATACGTTGTAAGCGGCTGATGTCTGTATTACGAATAACCTCAATCGGATTTGTATTTTGCCAAACATCATGTGAAGGATCATAAATCTCACCATGAGCTTTACTCGGAATCATCGCATACATTAATTTACGAGCAGCCAGCACAGCGGGAAGATTGTTATAGGTAGAGCTATAACGTGAAGAGCGCCATCCTTCCATTGGGCAGTTCTCATAGAGGATGGTTACACCTAAACTCTCTGCATAATTAACAATGGGAGCAAATACACGTTTGTATTCTTCAAGATTTTTTTGAAATCCATCAATTTGATTGCCCAATTCGTGATTATATCCAACGAATGTTCCTACCTTGACGTTATTTGCATCACCACCAAGCAAATGTGCAATACGGATCAATTTCAATAAATGATTTTGATTCTTCACACGTTGCTCAGGATCACCACCAATCATATTTTCAAAAGCACCAAGCGAAAGTTTTAAATCAGCCTGATTGAACAGCTCAATTATTTCCCTCGCTTTTGCAGGAGTAAAATCATCATAATCCAAATGTGTTGCAGTATGATCTTCTCGGGTACCATCTTTTCTAAACACACAGAGGTCTATCCCCCCCGCCCCGATTCTTTTGGTCGTCTGAATCAACTCCGGTAAGGATAATTTATCAAATGCAGAACTCATTACCCATACAGGGTTATTTAATTTTGTCGTCATAGCTTGTATAATTGTCTTATTTCGGTATTTAAAGATACTAAAAAAGCCATCCGATTGGATGGCTTTTTGTTATTTTATGGTGAATCAACTAGTCTACATTGTCATGTAGAAAAGAATTGTTCGGTCTGATTTCAGTATTTCCATCTTCAAAAGAAAGTGTAAAACGAGACACCTGAGATTGTGAAGAATGCGGTGTATCTTCCAATGACATTTGTTTTCTCTTATAAGCTGGCTCATTTTCCAACTCATGTAGACCATTAGAAGATTTTAATTTCATGCTTAATTCTTTAAGACGCAAAATACGCTCTTTCGTACGAACGAGCTGATCTTCAAACGACACCTGTTCTTCTTCCACTTGCGGGACTTCTACTTGTTCATTTGTTGTACTTGATGAAAAAGTAGGTTTCTCCTCATATGCTGAAGCTGAAGGTGCTGTATAAGAATCGAAGACTGTTGGCATCTGGAATTGAAACACAGATGGCGAAGTTTTCAATTGAAAATCATTGTCTCCAAATGAAGTCTCCTCTTCATAACCACCATCAAAACCTAAATCATGACGTATAACTTGAGGTTCCTCAACAGCCACCTGTTGTTGCACAGCATTTCTTGGTGAAGTGAACAAATCAGATTGCAAATTATTTGGAGTTGGCGTATTTGAAGAAGGGACTGGTGTATCCACACGTTGAACCGGAGTTACGAAACTATTCGTAGCTGGAACTTCTCTTGGTGCTACCTGAGAAACAGGTTTGATAAAAGAATTAGCCGGTTCAGCAGTTAAGGGCATAGACACCTTTGTATTTTCACGTTCTTTATCGCGTTCTTCAGATGTTTGAAAACCGGTAGCAATAATTGTTACTGACAACTCATCTTCAAAGTTCTCGTCAATACAGTTACCCCAGATCAAATCAGCTGACAAACCAGCTTTTTCCTGAATGTAATCCGTAATGATTGCCACCTCATCCATTGTTACTTCTTTTGTTCCAGAAGTAATATTCAATAAAATATAGCGAGCGCCTTCGATCTCATTGTCTTTCAATAAAGGCGAAGCCAAAGCACCTTCTACAGCGCGTAATGCACGGTCTTCACCTTCAGCTATTGCGTTACCCATAATAGCAACACCGCTATCATTCATGACGGTACGTACATCTTTAAAATCGACGTTTACATAACCAGGGATCGTAATAATTTCGGCAATACCTTTCGCAGCGGTAGTTAAAATATCATCCGCTTTCGCGAAAGCAGCTGTCATCGTTAGATTCCCGAAGATTTCACGCAAACGATCGTTAGAAATAACAAGATAAGAGTCTACATATTTACGTAATTCCGAAAGCCCTTCCTCCGCTTGAGAACGACGGCGTTTACCTTCAAATGTAAATGGTGTCGTAATAATCGCAACAGTTAAAATACCCAATTCTTTGGCAGCTTTCGCCAATACCGGGCTAGCACCAGTACCAGTACCACCGCCCATACCAGCTGTAATAAACAACATCTTGGTATTGGTACCCAACATACGTTTGATATCTTCAATACTTTCGATTGCTGAATTTTCACCTACATCAGGATCTGCTCCTGCTCCCATACCTTCGGTTAGACTTATTCCCAATTGAACCTTATTTGGGATCGGGCTCAATTCCAATGCTTGCGCATCAGTATTACACACGATAAAATCTACCCCACTAATTCCTTGTTTATACATGTGGTTTACGGCATTGCCGCCACCACCACCAACCCCAATAACCTTGATTATTGAAGATTGTTCTTTTAACATTTCAAACTGTATTGACATAACTTATCCCTATTTAACTTACAATGAAGATGATATCAGAACGAATCAAACCCACTATATGTAATGTAATAATAATATAATTTCAACAAAAGTTTTCCACATTTGTTAAATTGTGGAAAACTTCAACTATTGTGGAAAACTTACTTCTTATCTAAAAAACTTGCGTCATCGATTTCGTTACCGTCTTTGATAAAACGTTTGAACCATGACAATAATCCTTGCTCTTTTTGTTGTTGTTCAGAAACCTCTTTTGTTGTCACCGTAGCAGCCTGCACTTTTTTCGATGGGGCGTGCATTTCTCTACGGCTATCTTCTTCTTCCTCATGGGATTGAATTCCCTTAATCAACAAGCCAATACTTGTTGCATACAAAGGGCTTTTCAATTCTTCGAACAACGGTTTTGGTAAAACCTCATTTTTAGAAAGATATTCATTCGGAAATCCGATACGACAATCTATTCCAGTAATATACTCAACAAGTTGTACCAAATGTTTTAATTGAGCACCACCACCGGTAATAACAATACCACCGATCAGTTTATTTTCATATCCAGAAGATTTGATTTCATAGTATACGTGCTCAATAATTTCTTCCATCCTAGCTTGAATAATATAAGCCAAATTTTTAACGGAAATTTCCTTCGGTTCACGACCTTTCAATCCTGGCACACAAATCACCTCATTTTCTTTATTTTCATCAGCTAGAGCCGATCCGAAACGAGTTTTCAACAATTCAGCCTGAGAACGCAAAACAGAACATCCTTGACGGATATCTTCCGTTACAATATTACCGCCTAAAGGAATCACAGCAGTGTGACGAATAATTCCTTCATGGAAGATGGCAACATCCGTGGTTCCACCACCGATATCCACTAATACAACGCCAGCATTTTTTTCGTCTTCATCCAATACAGCTTCGGAAGACGCTAAAGGCTCGAGAATTAATTCAGCAACTTCCAGATTGGAATTATCAATACATTTCTTGATATTTTTAATATCCGTTACACGTCCCGATATAATATGAAAATTTGCTTCAATACGACGACCAGCCATACCGATTGGTTCGCGAATTCCGGGTTCGTTATCTACCGTAAACTCTTGTGGTAAAACATGTATAATTTCTTCTCCTGGAGGCAGTACCAGTTTATACATATCCGAAATCAGTCGTTCGATATCGCGTCGAATGATTTCATCATCACCATCAGTTTTGGTAAATATTCCACGGTGTTGAATACTTTTGATGTGTTGGCCAGCAATTCCCACATTCACCACTTTAATATCCACATTGGACTGTGCTTCGGCTATCTCGACAGCCTCTAAAATGCTTCCCACAGTTTTCTGGATATTAGCAACCACCCCTCTGCTTACACCTGCAGAGTCAGCTTTGCCCACACCTAATAATTCAATTTTGTTTCCTGAGCTACGTCTCCCAACCGTAACACAAATTTTGGTAGTACCAATATCGAGTCCCACGATAATTGGGTTTTCTCTTTCAATTTCTGCTGCCTTTGAGTTCATAATTTCCTGTATTGTTGCTGTATTACTATAATGTATTATTTGCTACTTTTTTTGTTTGATCATCTGAAAAACTCCAGTTTCCCCTCTTTTCACAGATAATCTGACCTCCATATTTTACGTTGACAACACCGTAAGCATTTATACCCACTTTTGGCATGATCTGCGTATAAAAGGTCTTTAATAATTCAAATTTTTGTTCCAATGAATCTGCCGATCCAACAATCAACTGCTGTGTCCCTATACGAGGCACAAGTTCAATATCCTTATCCCCGTTGACATAGATCTGCACAACTTGATTACTCCATAATTCATCGTTTTTGATAAACTCAATAACCTTTACCAAATCTTTAACCAAGGGCGTTGATATGGTATCCAGTGCTTCATTATATCCTTCTGCGATGTTACCCGTTGCAACCATGATATGCGGTATATACTTCAACGTTGTCGGTATCTTCAACCCATTGGGGTCCACATAAAATTCCTTTCCATTTTTGTTGATGACCCGCATGACAGCCTCGCGCTGACTAATATTAATTCTGATCGTACCATCCATATCGGCATGTATACTGGCATCGGAAACATAAGGTAATTTGCGCAAGGTTTTTTCAACCTTTTGAAAGGGAATTCCATTGACTTTCTTTCCCGCAAAACTACCATAGTTTTGTTCTATCAGTTTGGAGATATCAGCCTGATCAATAAAAGCTTCTGTGCCTTCAATGACAATTTTAATATCTTTACAAACCTGCTGCTCATCACGTTTCCCCACAATAGTCATAATCACGACGACAACTATTACGCCGATAAAAAACAGCGTAAAGTAGAGTACACGATTCCATTGTATGTTACGTAATTTTTTAAGCATGCCCTAAAATTTCCTGTAACGGTTTAACCAATTTATCAATATCACCTGCCCCAACTGTAACAATCAGTTCCGGCTTTTCATCGCGTGCGAATTCCAAGACTTCTTCTGCAGTTACAAGCTGTTTTTTCTCTGCCGTAATTTTATCCAATAACCAACTCGAATTGATCCCTTCAATTGGAAGTTCCCGAGCTGGATAAATTTCCATTAACAACAGATTGTCTGCCATGGACAGTACCTCTGCGAAACCATCCACAAAATCCCGTGTACGGGAAAATAAATGCGGCTGAAAGACCACATTTAGTTTTTTTGTAGGATACAATTTACGCATCGAAGTTAAAAATGCACGCAGTTCCTCTGGATGGTGCGCATAGTCATCGATATACACCGTTCCAGGTTTACGGACAATATATTCAAACCTTCTTTTTACTCCTTTGAATGTTGTCAATGCCTTCTTGATCGCTTCATTTTCAATCCCAAGTAAACGGGCTACTGCAATCGCGGCTACCGCATTTTCAACATTGTGGGTACCAGGAATACCTAAATGGATATCATCTATCCGCCCGTTGGTATCTTGGTAGTCAAAAAAGAACTCTCCGTCGCGTACATGCACATTGGAAGCATATGCATCAGCGATTTCATGGCCTGAATAACTTATTTGTCCAGCAAACTCGAGGCCTTTTTTTATAATACGTGTACCTCCTTCAACTACTTTATCCAAGAACAATTGGAATGATTCGAGCAGATGGCTGCGATCTCCATAAATGTCCAAATGATCCGCATCAGAAGAAGTTACTATTGCGATATTGGGGTGAAGCGTCAGAAATGAGCGATCAAACTCATCAGCCTCAACCACAACTGTATTATTATTTCCATAAAGCACATTGGTACCGTAATTAGAACTGATTCCACCCAAAAAGGCAGAACAGTCGTAACCCGAATCTTTCAATACATGTGCCACCATTGTAGAAGTTGTCGTTTTACCATGTGTACCGGCAACAGCGACCGTAAATCTACTCTCACTAATGATCCCCAAAACCTGCGATCTCTTATATAGTATATGTCCTTGAGATTCCAAAAAAGCTTTAATCTTCGAATCTTTAGGAATGGCTGGTGTAAAAATGACTAATGTCTCCGCTGTAGGTACGTGAAAAATAGCATCAATCGTATTGATATCATCCTGATATGAGATCGCGATTCCTTCCTTGACTAAGGTTTTAGTCAGCTCAGTTTCTGTACGGTCATATCCATTCACCTCACAGCCCAAATGCTTAAAATAGCGCGCAAGACCACTCATGCCTATACCACCTATTCCGATCAAGTAAACTTGTTTTATTGCATCTAGATTCATACTTCGTCTATTTTTTATTTACCAATTTATACACCTCCTCGGCAATCTGCACGTCAGCATTCAACTTACCGAGTTTTTTAATATTTTCACTTAATTGTGCGACATGATCTGCGTCTTTTAATAAAGTTAAAGCAGCAGGCACCAGGTCTTTTTTTGCATCACTATCCTTAACCAACAATGCAGCCCCCTTATTGACCAATGCCATTGCATTTTTGGTCTGATGGTCTTCGGCCACATTGGGCGAAGGCACAAGGATAACAGGCTTACCGACTACACAGAGCTCAGAAATCGTACCCGCTCCGGCGCGGCTAATAATTAAATCTGCCGCTGCATAAGCATAGTCCATACGTTGTAAAAAGGCCAACATCTTAATATTCTGTGGCAATTTCCCCGCTAACTCTTCCTGCAACTTTTCGACATAGAAACTACCGCATTGCCAGATTACTTGCACATCCTCTCCCTTTAATTCATTTAGGTAAGCAAGCACACTTTCATTTAATGTTTTAGCCCCCAAACTTCCACCGAGCACCAAAATTGTCTTTTTGTGTGGATCTAACCCAAAGAACGTTAAAGCTTCTTCTCTTTTCCCTGCAATCGCTATAGACTCACGTCTTATTGGATTCCCTGTGAGTAACAGCTTCTCCGCAGGAAAAAATTGCTCCATCCCCTCATAGGCGACACATATTTTTGCTGCCTTTGCCCCAACTTTTTTATTGGTCACACCTGCATAGGAATTTTGTTCCTGTACAACGGTTGGCACGCCCAATTTATTCGCCATCATTAACAAAGGTCCGGAGGCAAAGCCCCCTACACCTACAGCCACATCCGGTCTAAAATCCTTAATTACACTTTTTGCCATATTCAAGCTTTTCATAAGCTTAAATGGCAAGAAGATATTTTTCCACAGCTGTTTTCTATTGATCCCCTGGATATCAAGTCCAATAATTTGATAACCGGCAGCTGGCACTTTATCCATTTCCATCCGGCCATTGGCACCCACAAATAGAATTTCATTTGCAGGATCCATTGCCTTCAGTGCATTTGCAATTGAAATCGCCGGAAAGATATGTCCTCCGGTTCCACCACCACTAATAATTACACGAATTGCCATGCTCAATTTTTTATTATGCTGGAATTGATCCTATAACCACTTTTTTCGGTTTAGGCTTTTCATCCAGCTCTTCTTTACCTTTTAATTCTTCAATATTTCTGCTCACACTCAGGATAATTCCTAAAGCGACACTCGTAAATAAAATAGATGTTCCTCCCATACTCACGAGTGGAAGCGGAACCCCCGTAACTGGTCCTAAGCCTACAGCAACAGCCATATTTGCTAGGGCCTGAATCGTCAAACTAAATCCCAAACCCGCTGCCAGAAAAGTACCGAAAGCTTTGGGACTCATCGTGACAATACGTATACATCGATACATAAAGGCCAGATATAGAAATAGCAGGATTACCCCACCGACTGTCCCGTACTCCTCTATAATAATAGCATATATAAAATCTGAGTAAGGATGCGGCAACACATTACGCTGCACGCTATTTCCAGGTCCTTTTCCAAAAAGCCCACCCGTTGCTATCGCAATTTTCGCATTGTTTGCCTGATAATTTTTATCATCCTGGAAGGATACCGGCGTCGTTTCATCTTTCTTCTCTACACCAAAAAAAGACTTCACACGACTATAATAGGTTGCACGCCGAGGACCAATAGAAACGACTATAATTCCTAGCAAAACAACCCCAGCAGATACAATAGCAATCTGTTTAAAGGATATCCTCCCGATCAAAAGCAATAAAACACTCACTCCAAATAGCATAATCGCAGTGGACATGTTGGCCCATGCAATCAACACGAAAACCCCACATACGGACCCCATGATGGGCAAAAATGACTTTTTCACATCTTTGATCTCCTCCTGTTTCCGGGATAACATCCGTGCAAGAAAAACAATCAATGACAGTTTTGCTAAATCTGACGTTTGGAATGTCATCCCAATACCTGGTATGGTCAACCAACGACTGGCCTGGTTTACGCTACTTCCAAAAGCTAAGGTGAATAGCAATAAGGGAATTGTAATTCCCATTAAGATTTTGGAAATCCCTGCATAATACCGATAATCCAACTTGTGAGAAAGATACATGAGGACAAAGCCAATAGCGATAATAGAGAAGTGCTTTAACAAATACATTTCTGTTCCCTTCCCTTCTTTATACGCCAACGTACCCACCGAACTGTATACAGCCAAGAGTGACCATCCCGATAAGATAATCACAATGATCCATATCCATCGATCACCCTTCAATTTAGACATTATATTCTGTAGCATATCCTTCCTCCTCTTATTGGGTTACACCATTTATAATTCCATTACAGCCGCTTTAAATTTATCGCCACGATCTTCATAGTTTTTGAACCAATCAAAACTAGCACAAGCAGGAGACAATAAGACGGTATCACCTTTTTGGGCCAGGTGTGAAGACAATACCACGGCATCTTGCATGGAGGTACTGTTGACAATGATCTCCACATCTTGTTCAAATGCTTTATGAATTGCAGCCGTATCTTTTCCCAAACAAACAATAGCGCGCACTTTGTCTTTGACCAAATCAGCAAGCATACTGTAATCATTTCCTTTATCTACACCTCCTAATAACAATACGATTGGTGTAGAGAAACTTTCCAAAGCATACCATACCGAATTTACATTCGTTGCCTTTGAATCGTTAATGTAATTTACACCGCCGATACAGGCGACATGTTCCAGGCGATGTGGAATATTCACATACGAGCCCATGCTCTCTTTCATCACTTGATTTCTCAATTCCTGCACTTTCGCAATTAACCCAGAAGCCATGCTATTATAAATATTATGCTTCCCCTGCAATGACAATTCCTCAGCTCTCATAGTGAATGTATCGTTATTTGGTGTATTAATAATTATTGTTTTATTGGCATTTAAATAAGCGCCCAATTCAACAAGTTGTTCCTGTGTAAAAGGCAAATAGATCCCTTTACTATGATGTCTTTCCAATCCTTTAATTGTTTCTGGATCGTCCAGACAGTATATAAAATAATCGTTCTCCGTTTGATTCTGAATCATCCTGAATTTTGAATCCACATAATTTTCCATTTTATGGTCATAGCGATCCAAATGATCAGGCGTAATATTCAATATAACAGCAACATCTGCTCTAAAATGGTACATATCGTCCAGCATAAAGCTTGATATTTCCAAGACATAGCAATCAAACTGTTCTTTAGCTACCTGAAGCGCAAAGCTCTTTCCAATATTACCGGCCAATCCAACATTTAAACCGCCATGCTTAAGCATTTCATAAGTCAACATCGTCGTCGTAGACTTTCCGTTTGATCCTGTAATACAGATTAACTTTGCATCGGTATATTGTGCCGCAAATTCAATTTCTGCAATCACGGGTATATTCTTTGCTTTCAGAGCGACCACCAAAGGCACCGTCTCTGGAATACCGGGGCTCTTCACAACCAAAGCGGCATTCAAAATCCGTTCTTCATCGTGGTTACCTTCTTCAAAAGCTATTCCCTCGGCTTTCAATTGTTCCTTATAGTGGTCCGCAATCAGTCCTTTATCTGATACAAATACATCAAATCCCTTTTCTTTTCCAAGAATAGCCGTTCCAACACCGCTTTCGCCGGCGCCTAAAATGACCAAACGTCCAGATTGAGGATAATATATTGTTGCAATGTTTGACATCATTATCTAATTTTCAATGTTACAATAGTAAGAATGGCCAATATGATTCCTACAATAACAAAACGTGTTACAATTTTCGCTTCGTGATACCCCTTCTTCTGAAAATGGTGATGTAATGGCGACATCAAAAAGATCCGTCTACCCTCACCATATTTCTTCTTCGTGTATTTGAAATACGACACTTGAAGAATAACCGACAGGTTTTCCAACAGAAATACACCACATAAAATCGGAATCAACAGTTCTTTCCGAATCAGGATAGCAAAAGCAGCAATTATACCTCCTATTGCCAAACTTCCCGTATCACCCATAAAAACTTGGGCAGGATACGTGTTATACCATAAGAAACCTACGCAAGCCCCCACAAATGCCCCGGCGAAAATCACGAGTTCTCCGGAATTGGGGATATACATAATATTGAGGTAATCCGAAAAGATTACGTTACCTGACACGTACGCCAAAATGGCTAAAGTAACACCAATGATAGCGGATGTACTCGTGGCTAAACCATCGATACCGTCCGTAATATTTGCACCGTTTGAAACGGCCGTAACGATAAAAATAACGACAACTAAAAAGACGACGAAAGTCAGATAATCGCTCTGTAGTCCGAATATTTTAAACACCTTAGCATAATCAAACTCGTTATTTTTATAAAACGGAATATTTGTCTTAGATGATTTCACGTTTTCAGCATAGGTCTTCTCACCTGTGCCTTCATTGATAACCACTTCAACGGGCTTGGTAGAGGTTGGTTTATCCACGCCTTTTCGAACAACAATATCCGGATGAAAGTACATCGTACAAGCAATTATGGCTCCCAAACCTACTTGTCCAACAACCTTAAACTTACCAGCCAATCCATCTTTATTATGTCTAAAAACCTTTATATAATCATCTAAAAATCCAATTGCGCCCATCCAAAGTGTTGTCACAATCATGATAATCACATAGATATTCGTCAATTTTGCAAATAATAAGGTCGGGATAAGGATACCTGCAATGATGATGATCCCACCCATTGTTGGCGTACCAGCTTTCTTTTTTTCTCCTTCAAGCCCCAAATCACGAATTGTCTCTCCGACTTGCTTATTATGCAAGAATTGAATCAATTTTCCCCCAAAAACCGTGGTAATAATCAATGAAGCGATTACGGCCATAGATGTCCGAAAGGAGATGTATTGAAACAAACCTCCTCCAGGTATATGAATATATTCGCTAAGCCACGTAAAAAGATGGTACAACATATTTCTATTGTTCGTTAAATGTATTCTCTAAAACTTCTTTATCATCAAAATGATGTTTCACACCATTTACATCTTGATATTTCTCATGCCCTTTTCCTGCCACTAGGATAATATCCCCCGGATTAGCCAGCTGATATGCTGTGCGTATGGCTTCTTTACGATCCGCTATAGAAAGCGTCTTCGCCTTTTGGTCTGCTGCCACACCAGCTTCGATATCTCTAATAATCTGATAAGGATCTTCCGTCCGCGGATTATCAGATGTAATTAAAAAACGGTCACTATAACGCAGAGCCGCCTCTGCCATTTCAGGTCTTTTGGTCTTATCCCGATCGCCGCCGCATCCTAACACCGTAATGATTTTTTGCTCTGGGCGTCGCAATGAACTTATAGTCTTCAACACATTTTCAACCGCATCAGGTGTATGCGCGTAGTCTACAATTCCAAAAACACCCGAAGCCGATTTCATCGTTTCAAATCGTCCTTCTGCTCCTTTCAAGGTACTAAGTGCGGTCAACACTTTCACCGTTTCCTGCTCAAGCAAGATAGCGGCAGCATAAACCGCCAAAAGGTTATATGCATTGAAATCGCCGATCAATTTCACCCATACTTCCTGTCCGTCAACACTCATCAACATACCATCGAAATGGCTTTCGATCACCTTTGCTTTAAAATCTGCACCAGAACGCAAGCCATAGCTTTTCCGATGTGCCACTGTATTTTGAAGCATGACCTGGCCATTTCTATCGTCAGCATTCGTCAAAGCAAAAGCATTCGCATCCAAATCATCAAAAAACTTCTTTTTCGCTTTAATATAGTTATCAAAAGTTTTATGAAAATCAAGGTGATCATGCGTAATATTTGTGAATATTGCACCCGCAAACACCAAGCCTGCAATACGTTCCTGAACGACAGCATGTGAACTAACCTCCATAAATGCATAGTCACAGCCATCATCAACCATATCCCGTAACAATTTATTCAATTGAATAGGGTCCGGTGTTGTATGTGTTGCTGGTATAATCTTCGTTCCAATCTGGTTTTGCACCGTAGATAATAAGCCTACATGGTAGCCCAACTCAGTAAACAGCTGAAACAACAATGTAGCTACTGTCGTTTTACCATTTGTGCCGGTCACACCGACCAACTTCAACTGTTCCGAAGGATTTCCGTAAAAATTAGCGGCAGCCACACCCAAAGCATATGCCGAATCGGCTACTAAAATATAGGCAACAGAGTCTAACGTCTCTTTTGGCAACTCCTCTACAATAACTGCTCTTGCTCCCGAAGTAATTGCCTTGTCTACAAACAAATGACCATCTGTTTGAACACCTCGCACTGCGATAAACAAACTTCCCAACTCCACTTTTCTGGAATCAAAGCACAAAGAGTGCACATCGACCTCTTCAAGGTTCCCTACAACCTGCTGTACAGGAATAGCATGCAATACTTTTTTTAAATCCATCATTACTTAAGTTCTAAATTTATCGCCGTTCCAAAAGCCAGTTTCTGTCCTGCAGCTAACGACTGCATTCCAACTCTTCCTTTTCCTGTCACGTGCGCTTTAAATCCTGCATTCTCCACAACATATAAAGCATCCATCAATCCCATTCCGACAACATTTGGAACGATTCCTTCTTTATATTTTAAATCTATGAATGGTACGCCTCGTGTCGAGGTATCCACCTCTCCCCGCGCAATCGTATCCCAATTCACGGTATTAATCCCCAATTTATCGTACACTTTTTTACTAGCTTCCTTCGACCCCTGCAAAGTCAATGGCATTCTTCCGCCCACATTAACTGCTTTAAACGTCTTTTTTCCCTCCATCTCCATATCGTTTGCATATACCATGTCTGCAAGCTCTTTAAATACAGGACCTGCAATCGATGCCCCATAATATCCATTTCTCGGATTACGAATCACGACAATAATGGAATATTTTGGATCTTCAGCTGGAAAATACCCAGCAAATGAAGATTGATATCGTCTAGCACCGTACCCTCTCGAGCCATCAGCCATCTGTGCCGTTCCTGTTTTACCACCAGAGCTATACAATGGGCTAGCAACACTTCTACCTGTCCCTTCAGTCATAACGCCTTCCATCATTCCCCGCACCTCTGCTAAAGCATGATCCGAGGCGATCTTTTCATTAATGACTTTCGCTTGAAACGTTTGAATTGTATTTCCTAAATGCCGAATTTCTTTAACAAATAGCGGCGCTATCAACTTACCATTATTTGCGACAGCATTATAAAATGTCAACGTTTGCAATGGCGTAATTTTCATTTCATAGCCGTAAGCCATCTGTACCAGCGACAACCCACTCCAGCTTTTACTTTTTGATGTTTTCACCAAGGGAACTCCTTCGCCTGGAATCTGCAGATCTAGCGTTTTTCCAAAACCAAAAGAATGCAGTTTTGATGTAAACTGATCTGGGTTATCTTTATAAGCCTGATAAACAAACTTAGTAACACCCACATTCGACGATTCCTCAAAGGCCCTTTTCGCAGAAATTATAGACTTCTTAGGCGCATGTGAATCACGAATGGTATGCTTGTAAATTGGCCAATTACCATTACCAATATTCACTGTTGTACTCGAGTCTATTTTCTTATCATCAATCAAAGCCAAATAAGAAGCCAACTTAAATGTTGAACCTGGATCTGCACTTTGCGCAATTGCAAGATTGAACTTTTCACGATAGACCCCATCTTTATCACGCATAAAATTGGCCACCGCACGCACCTCTCCTGTTTTCACCTCCATCATCACAACACAGCCCTCATCCGCGTTACTTGTAATCATCTGCTTCTCCAGGGCCCTTTGCGCCATATCCTGCATATTCACATCAATGGTCGAGATAATATCAGACCCATCAACCGGAGCAACCTCAATATCTTTGTTGACAGGAATCCATACCCCACCGGCAATACGCTGCATTAACCTCTTCCCGCTTTTTCCGTCGATATATTCTCCATACGCACCTTCCAGTCCAACATGAATATCTTCTTTCACATTTTTATAACCGATGGTCCTCGCAGCGAGATTGACAAAAGGTAAAATGCGCTTATTCTGCCTATCAGTAATCAAACAACTTGGAAAACGTTCCTTGTTGACACGAGCAGATTTAAGTAAAGGAAATTGTTTTACCCGTTTTAAATCCTGATGTGACACATTACGTTTGAGCAACAAGTAGCGTTGTTTTTTATTGCGCGCCTGTTTTAATAATGTCAAATACTGCCGCGATGATTTATCTTTAAAAAAATCAGCAAGTTTAATAGCCAAGGAGTCAACTTTCAAATTGAAATACTCTTCATCCTCTTCCGGAATAGCCATTGCATCAAAACGAAGCTCATATTCAGGCACTGATGTAGCCAACAAGCTTCCGTCATTTGAATAGATATTACCACGAGCAGCCTCCACCTCTCGTTCCTGAATAGAAAGGCTATCCGCTAAAGCTTTCCAATGCTCTCCATCGACATACTGCAACTTTGTCATTTTTCCAAATACCAAAAACGCAAGTAGTACGATAAGCCCAAAAGCAAAATAGACACGAACAAGAATCGTATTTCTGATACTCATAACTCTTCCTATTTATCTTCCTTATTCTCTATAACTTCAACTTTGATCGGTGGCTCCACACGCTCTTTCAATCCCAGCGAATCTACACGTTTGGCAATTTCTGTCTGTGTAGACATTTTCATCAGTTCGGCGGAGAGCGATTTATGATCCCAGCCCAACTCCTTCACCTCTTTACTCACTTTATCGATACTCCGAATAGTTCGCTCTGCAAAATGACGATTGGAAATATACAACAACATCAGAAAGGCGATAAAAGCTCCAAACGGCAAGTACTGCAATATTTTATTTAACGAAAGGTCTCCAACGGTAAAAAGCGTTTTAATAAACGCTTCTGTTTGTTCCGCCTTTTCTTCGACAGTTTCTTGTAGTTCCTCCTGAACTTCTTCACTCAATTCTTTCTGTCTTATCGTATTTCTGCTCATCCTCTCGCTCCATTTTTAAGACAAATCCAACTTTTCAGCAATACGCAGTTTCGCACTGCGCGATCTATTATTTAACGCCAACTCTTGCGCAGATGCCGTAATTGCTTTACGGCTCAACACATGAAATGGCTTAATTTCATTTCCAAAAAAATCCTTTTCAACTTCTCCTTTAAACTTTCCTTTGGCCATAAAATTTTTGACCAAACGATCCTCCAGAGAATGATAGGACATCACCGCCAATCGACCTTCAACATGTAACACATCAACTGTTTGCAACAAAAACTCCTGTAAGGCTTCCAACTCGCGATTCACTTCTATACGAAGCGCCTGAAATACCTGCGCATGATACTTATGTTCTTTACCTTTCGGAACCATCCGTTGAATCACCTCTTTCAATTCGGCAACAGTCTGGATTGGCTGTGCCAAACGTGCAGTAACAATTGTTTTCGCAAGCGACTTGGCATTCATGATTTCACCATACATCCCAAAAATGCGGTGAAGATCCTCCTCCGAATAAGTCGCCAAAAGCGACTTCGCATCTAAATCACCAACTTGATCCATACGCATATCCAGATCCGCGTCAAAGCGAATAGAAAACCCACGATCAGCCGCATCAAATTGATGCGAGGAAACACCTAAATCTGCCAAAATACCATCTACAGAACGCACTCCTTCCAATCGAAGGCTATTCTTTAAAAACCTAAAGTTTTGATGTATCAATGTAAAACGAGGATCGTCAATTGCATTCTCCAATGCATCGGGATCCTGATCAAAAGCAAACAGCTTCCCTTTTGGCCCCAATCTCTTCAAAATCTCCCGAGAATGACCACCACCACCAAAAGTTACATCCACGTAGATACCATCCGGCTTAATAGCCAAAGCATCCATGCATTCTTGCAACATTACCGGAACATGATATACATTCTCCATACGCTTATAGTCCAAAATTAATATCCCCCATTACCTCTGCCGCCAAAGATGATATATCCTCTACTCCGCCATCACCCATCAATTCCTCATATCCTTCTTTTGACCAAACCTCAATCTTATTAAACTGACAAGCCAAAACCAATTCAGTGCTTATGCCCGCAAATTCCAACAAACTTTTTGGTAACAAAACACGCCCCGCAGCATCCAACGTTAATTCCGTAGCGCCACGCGTAAAAGCACGAACAAACGCCCGTACTTTAGGATCGAATTGATTCAATTTCGCCAGCTTAGCCGTCATCAAATCCCACTCTTCTCTTGGATAAAATACCAGATGTTTCTCAAAACCGCGATTCACTACAAGGCCATCCCGCTCTACATGAGGCATTTGCCTCTTGAGCGCAGCTGGCAACACCATTCTTCCTTTGGCGTCTAACTTGCATTCGAATTCTCCGATCAACTGAGTCATGTCGTCAATTATCCTATTCTAATTTAAATGTAAAAGTATACACTTTCTCCCACTTTCCCCCACTTTATCACATAAAAAAGTTTTCCACATCGAAAAATAGCTACAACAAACAGAAGTACTCTTGGAATAAAACCTACATAAAACCTTATTTACAAGCAGTTAAACCCCAATTTATCAGCAAAACAAACTATTACACTAGACGCGATTTTTCGCTCTTTTTTTTATAAAAATCAGAAATGAATTGTAAAAATTTCCTCTTTAGAAATTTAATTTTACCCAATTTTTCTACCAAAAGGGGGCAAAGTGGGAGACAATAAAAACAGAAACAAAAGATGTGGAAGAAAGTGGGAGAATGCTACTCAAATAACCTGAACAGAATTCGTTATTGTCGAGTAAAACCAATAATTTTGCGTCAAATATAATTTTCATAACGATATGCACAGAACACACACTTGTGGAGAATTAACACTAGCTGACTTAGGGAAAACGGTTACCCTAAGTGGATGGGTTCAAAAATCGCGCGATTTGGGCGGTATGACTTTCATCGATGTTAGAGACCGATATGGTATCACACAATTAACGTTCAATGCAGATGATGATGCTTCCTTGCGCGCAAGTGCCCGTGAGCTCGGAAGAGAATATGTCATCAAGGTAACCGGAGAAGTTATCGAACGCTCTAATAAAAATGCTAAAATCTCCACTGGAGACATTGAAATCAAGGTTTCAAATCTTGAAATATTAAATGCCGCTAAATTACCCCCTTTTACAATAGAAGATGAAACAGATGGTGGTGATGACATCAGAATGAAGTTCAGATACCTAGATTTGCGTCGTAACCCCGTACGTGAAAACCTTATTTTACGTCATAAGACCTCACAAGAGGTACGCCGTTATCTTGACTCCCAAAACTTCCTGGAAGTAGAAACTCCATACCTGATTAAATCAACTCCGGAGGGAGCACGCGACTTTGTCGTACCTTCCCGTATGAATCCTGGAGAATTTTATGCGTTACCACAATCCCCACAGACCTTCAAACAATTATTGATGGTTTCAGGATTTGATCGCTATTTTCAAATTGTAAAATGTTTTCGTGATGAAGATTTGCGTGCAGACCGCCAACCAGAATTCACGCAAATAGACTGTGAAATGTCTTTTGTAGAACAGGAAGATGTATTAAATATCTTTGAAGGACTTGCAAAACATATCTTCAAAACAATCAAAGGTATCGACTTAGGCAATGTTCCGCGTATGACTTACGCAGATGCGATGCGCCTTTACGGATCAGACAAACCGGATATCCGTTTCGGAATGCAGTTTGTTGAACTAAACGAGGTTGCCAAAGGAAAAGGTTTCCCTGTATTTGATGCAGCAGAGTTAGTGGTTGGTATCAATGCGGAAAATTGTGCACATTATACCAGAAAACAACTGGATGCTTTGACCGATTTTATCAAACGTCCTCAGATTGGTGCTACGGGCTTGGTATATGCGCGTGTGAATGAAGATGGTTCAGTGAAGTCGTCCGTTGATAAATTTTTCACGCCAGAACAACTGTCCACAATTGCGGAAGCGTTCCACGCGAAACCTGGCGACTTATTGTTAATTATGGCTGGTGGAACAGACAAAGTTCGCAAACAACTCAATGAATTACGCCTTGAAGTTGCGTCACAACTTGGTTTCCGCAACAAAGAAACCTTTGCTCCATTATGGGTCGTTGATTTCCCTCTATTGGAATGGGACGAAGAAAGTGGCCGTTTCCATGCAATGCACCACCCATTCACTTCACCAAAACCGGAAGATATACCGCTTTTAGATACCAATCCCGGAGAAGTAAGGGCAAATGCCTATGACTTTGTTTTAAACGGTGTAGAAGTAGGTGGCGGATCAATCCGTATCCATGACAGAGAGCTTCAATCGCTCATGTTCAAACATTTAGGATTCAGTCCTGAAGAAGCAAAAAAACAATTTGGATTCCTTATGGAGGCCTTTACTTTCGGAGCTCCCCCACATGGCGGATTGGCTTTTGGTTTTGACCGTCTAGTATCCTTATTGGCAGGTTTAGATTCTATCCGCGACGTCATTGCCTTCCCAAAAAACAACTCGGGAAGAGATGTTATGATTGACGCACCGTCAACCATTCACCAGGAGCAGCTGGACGAGCTAAGCTTAAATATTGCGATAAAAGCATAAATTATTTAACTCGATTTTCGAGAAACAATTTATTAACAGTATATTTAAAAGTTGGTAATTTTTACCAACTTTTTTTTGTGAAAAATTAGCAGATTAGATGGCAGAGAGTACCGCTAATACGTTTATTAAGGAAAGTGCGCAAAAAGCATTTGACACCAAACACCGCGATATTATCAATTACAATATCGACAAATACAGCATGGCTTTCGAAAAAGGCAAGAGCAAATTTGCGGACCTTGAAAATAGCAAGATAAAAGCGAGCCTGATCAAATGGAAGGTCATGGAAAATCTCGATCGCTATTTGTTGCAATTTGAAGCAAACTTCACGGCTCGGGGCGGAAAAGTAATCTGGGCCAATGATGCTACGGAAGCCTTGGACGAAATCTATTCGATCATTGCGCGTAAAAAAGCAAAATCTGTTGTAAAGTCAAAATCGATGGCGACAGAAGAGATCGAGCTTAATCATTTTCTGGCCTCCAAAAATATTGAAGCCATAGAAACTGATCTTGGCGAGTATATCATTCAGCTGCTGGATCAAAAACCTTATCATTTTGTTACGCCGGCCATGCATTTGAGCCTGGAAGATATTGCCAAGCTTTTTCACGAGAAATTTGACACACCGCTAGATGCATCTGCGGAGCAACTTACAATGAAGGCCCGTGAATTACTTCGAGATCGCTACCTATCGGCAGAAATTGGGATTACCGGAGCCAATTTCTTAATTGCAGAAACTGGAAGTATAGCAATTACCGAAAATGAAGGAAATGCCCGATTGACATCGACCTTCCCCAAAACACATATTGCCGTCGTTGGAATAGAAAAAATCATTCCTAACGTACAAGATTTAGAAGTCTTTTGGCCACTCCTATCCACACATGGCACGGGTCAAAATCTAACAGTATACAACACGCTACTCACTGGGCCAAAACAGCCTTATGAATCAGATGGCCCCGAAGAAATGTATGTTATACTGCTTGACAATGGCCGCAGCAAGCTCTTAGCGCAAAAAGAACAACGTCAGGGTTTGTACTGCATCCGTTGTGGCGCCTGTTTGAATGTATGTCCAATCTACCAGAACATCGGTGGACATACCTATGAAACGACATATCAGGGACCAATTGGATCGCTCATATCGCCACATTTGAATGGTATGAAGGAATTTAAACACCTAAGCTACGCTTCCACGCTCTGTGGAAAATGTACTGAGGTCTGCCCTGTTGGTATTGACATACAGCGCATGCTTCTCGTCAACAGAAAAGATTCAGTCGATCAGGGTCTGGCAACAAAAACGGAACAAAAAGTATGGCAGTGGTTCACCTATGGGATAATGCGAAGAAAACTAATTGATTTTTTTGGCGGGAAATTCAAAAATTTCTTCCTCAAAAAACTCTTTCAGAAAACCTGGGGAGATCAACGGGAACTACCCAAATTGGCAGACAAATCTTTCTCTAAACAATGGAAAGAACATCAAAAAAATAAAGAATAACAAAAAAGTGGCATTAGACGATCAAACGAATGCCACATTTTTTGGCTTCTTGGCGACTCAAAAGTACTATCCAGGAAATTATGCCAATCTCGAGGTTATTTGGTATTTCTGTAATATCAACGTAGCGTTGATGACCATTTCTATTTTTCTTGTCGTTCAAAAACTGAAGATACCCGAATCTAAATGGATAAAACGCCTTTCATCAGCCACGTTTGGTATTTACTTAGCGCATTTTATCATTGTTCAAGCATTGACAGACATCTTCTTGACTATTCCTAATCTTCCAGCCACACTGAAAATCCTCTCCATAGCGCTCCTAGGTTTTAGCTTAAGTTTTCTGATCACCAAGCTGATGGATAGTAATTCAATAACAAGAAGGTTTATCAAATAAGCGTATCCTAATGGGAGTACCGAAGCATTTTGCAATCATGTAACCTTGAGCTAGACAAAACACTTCGAATAAATGACGAACTTAGGTAATAAGGATGAGCTTACATAATAAGAAAGAGGGAACCAATGGTTCCCTCCTCTACTAACACTCACCAATATTTAATATGAAAACTATCCTTGTTTAATTTTTATGATGCTTTTACCTCTGCATCATTTGTTTTAGTTACTTCACCTTTTTTAAAGTCCTTTCTTTTTAGCTGTCTGTCTTTTTTCCAATGTTCTTTGTGCATTTTACGATTTTCAGCGTAGGAATCCTTTAACGTTTTTTGTTGCTCTGGAGTTAACATTCCCATCATTTTTTCATGTTCTGCCACACGTTGCTTTTTCATTTTTGATCGATGTTCCTGATGTTCGGCAGCCATTTTTTGATGGTCTTTTGCTTGCTTCAAATTAAAGGCATAGATATCTTTACGCTGTTTATCTGTAAATTTCAATTTTTGATCCATGCGATCAGTTTTCATCTTAGCAACTTCCTCTGGAGTTTTATTTTTAAAACCATCGTGCATTCTTCCCATTTTATGTTTATGCACGGAAGTTTGCATTTCTTTCATTTCTGGTTTAACATCTTTTTTTTCTTGAGCGAAACCGGCTAACATCAATCCAGATAACGCCAAACTTAACATCAACTTTTTCATTTCTTTATTTTTTATAAAACCAACAATCATTCTTTTTAATAAGTACCCTTTTTCAACTTATTTATCAGTAAGAGTCTTCTCGGCTATCGAAAGTTTAATTGATGATCTGTTAAATAAAGTTAAGAAGCATTTATTGTGAGACAGCACTTAAACGGATCGGTAATGTATACGCTACACGCACTTTAAGTCCATTTTGTACTCCAGGTTTCCATTTTTTCGCTTTCTTCAATAAGTTTATCGCAGCATCTCCCGTACCAAATTTCATATCACGTTTAACAGCAATATCTGTTAGTGACCCATCTTTTTCAACGACAAAAGAAACCTCTATAACACCAGATACCCCTTGATCCAAAGCCTGTTGTGGAAAGTTATAATTCTCGGCGATCCACTTCATAAACGCAGGTAGTCCCCCTACAGGTGTTGGCATAATTTCTACTGATGTAAATGTATTGTTAGAATTATCATCAGTTCCACCTCCGGATAATGAACCATCTTTAGAACCTGTAATATCACCATCCCTTTTTGAAGAACCAAATTCACCACGCGCAATATATGTACCCGATGGACTTGCCTTCAATGTGATCCTTGAGGTCATTGTATTGGGATTTTTCAACTCATCCTGACTCACAAGTTCTTCCGTAACTTGATTTGCTTTGGCCACTTTTATATCGGGCATTCTAACCAAATCAAATTTGGACACATCTTGGGCAACCTGCTGCGGGGCTTTCTCCTGCATCATGACAGGTTCTTCAGGAACCTCCTCTTTTTCCTCTACCTTCTTTTGAATTTCTTCCAGCATGTCGGGCCCAATATCTTGTACCGTATAAATCACGGCCGGAACAGTTTGCTTAAAATATTTATTATATGCATAGGATCCTGCGATCAGCAAAACTGCAAAAGAAACAACAATTCCCAAACCCACATTTGTTGCTTTATCAGAGAGATTTCGCAACTCATAAGCACCGTACATTTTGTTGCGACCCGCAAAAATAACGTCCAGCCATTCTTTGCGGTAGATATTCAATTTAGAGTTCATCATAACATTAAAGTTTAAATCTTTTCATTATGATGAGGGAAAGCCTTATATTTCACAAAAAAATTCAAAATACTTATGAAGTCACTTTTTTCAGCTATTTTTCTACTTACATTATATGCTTGTGGTAACAATCAAAATCAATCCAAGACTGCAATTAAGCATGAAAATAAGGAAGAGACAATTTCGCCATATTTTGGTTTTTTAAACCAGCAAAAGGACTCACTAATCGCTCTTCCTATGGATCAAGCAATGGAGGGTCCCGAAAAATATAATTATGTCATTGTGGAAAATCAGGTCAGTCCGCTTGAATTTGTTCAAAATAAAATGGATAATAAAGAGAGTAACGGAAGACAGACCGCTCAGAACTTCGCAAATAGCGAAGGTTCATTATTTAAAATTAGCGATGCGATTAAATCTGGCGAATTTGGTATGCTTGTCAATAAAGCTTTTATAGACCAGTATAAAATTGAGAAGTTTACAAAAATTCAAAAAGAAACTTCTCCAGAAATTAGGGAGCAGCTTGAGAAGAAATACAATAGGAAGATTAATAAAAGTACAACAGTTGCCATCCTCAGTGATCAGTCCGAGTTTAATCTTACTGTGTTTGAAAATCAACAAGACTCTGCTTTAGCTGTATTTTCCTACGCAAAGGATGAACAGCTGATCAATTTGGATTTCCCGGCTTTATACGATGATATCAGCACTTGGCGTGTTGATGATGGCGGTCAGTTTGACAACGAGGCTTTTCAGATACTAACAGTATTACGTTCTGAGCAAGGAATTAGTTTTATCAGTATCTTTTGGGGTGCTGAGGGTTATGAACTGAACTTTTACCAGCCAAAGAAAAACTTATTTACCTCTACGGCACAGGCCTATGGGTACAGTTCCCCCTTATAAAATAAACCATTTTAAGTTTCCCCAGTACAAAAGGATAGTGCCCGGGGAAACTCAAATACCCGTATTAACTACAGATGCATCCTAGCCATAGGAGCGACGTCCTGTCCTACGAAATCTTTCTTTAAAAATTTGTGATAACCTGCAATAGCAATCATCGCGGCATTGTCGGTGCAGTATTCAAATTTTGGAATAAACACCCTCCAATTGTATTTCTCACCCATTTCAATTAAGCTTTGTCTCAGGCCAGAATTAGCCGAAACGCCGCCTGCGATGGCAATATCCTTTACCCCTGTCTCCTTTGCCGCTTTCTTTAGTTTATTCAACAGGATGGATACAATACGCGATTGTACACTAGCACATAAGTCGGCCATATTGTGGGTCAGAAAATCCGGGTTCTGTTTCAATTGATCTTGAACCAAATATAATATCGCGGTTTTCAATCCTGAAAAGCTGAAATTTAAACCAGGGATCTGGGGTTCAGGAAGCCGATAAGCTGCCGGATTACCTTCTTTTGCAAATTTATCAATAAGCGGTCCACCAGGATAAGGAAGATTCAGGATTTTAGCTGTTTTATCAAAAGCCTCCCCTGCAGCGTCATCCAATGTTTCTCCCAAAAGTTCCATTTCAAAATAATCCTTTACCAACACAATTTGCGTATGACCACCAGAAACAGTAAGACATAAAAACGGAAAACTAGGCTTCGGATCCTCAATAAAATGAGCCAGAATATGCGCCTGCATATGGTTTATATCAATTAAAGGGATATTCTGTGCGAGTGCAAATGATTTGGCAAAAGATGTTCCCACCAAAAGTGCACCTAATAATCCAGGTCCCCGCGTAAAACTCACTGCATCTATTTGATTTTTGCTTACTTTTGCTTGGCGAATGGCTTCTTCCACCGTTGGAATAATATTTTGTTGATGAGCACGTGAAGCGAGCTCGGGAATCACTCCACCATATTTTGCGTGGATTGCCTGAGTTGCAATAACATTTGAACGTATTTCACCGTTAATACAGATAGAAGCGGAGGTTTCATCACAAGAGGATTCAATCCCTAAAATAATAGCCATAGCTTGAGGTAATAAATTTTAATACAAAAGTATCAAAAAAATAATTAAAATAGTGTCAATAGTCCTTGGTAGTATATTCATTATACTGCTTGCATTGGCGTTATCCCTACAGTTGAAACCGGTACAAAATTATGTTGCCCAAAAAGCTGTCGACTATTTATCCAACGAACTAAACACCAAAATAAGCCTCAAAAGTATCTATTTCAAACCTTTTAAATCTATTGTAGTAGAAGATTTTCAACTCTATAGTCCACAGGGAAAAGAAATATTAAAATCAGGAAGGTTAGAAGCCAACGTCAACCTTTCTCAGTTCATTGAACTGAACAAGATTGTGATCAACAAACTAACCATTGAGGGTACCCAAGCTACTTTTGAGCAATTTCAGGACAGCTCAAACATCTCATTTTTAATTCGTTATTTCAACCCACCTAAGAAAAAGAAAAAGAAAAGTTCAAAAAAAATCATCTTCGATTTAAAGGAACTTGTTATTAAGAACAATGCGTTTAACTATGTTAACCATAGACGTAAACATTACAATAAAGTCGTCGATTTTGGAGATTTAGGGATTTCCAAACTTAACGCCCATTTTGATAAGATAAAAATCGATTCTAATCAAATTTCAGCGAACATCAAGACATTCAATCTTCGCGAAAAGAAGGGTTTAGAGATCAAGGGCCTTCTTGCCCAAACGAAGGTAAGCAATACAAGTATCGAGCTCAGTGAGCTTATGCTAGCCACCAACCGTTCTACATTCAAAAATTACATCAAACTTAGCTACAACAACTTTGACGATTTTTCGGACTTCATCAATAAAGTTCATGTAAAACTTCTTGCACGGGACTCCCGTATTCACTCCGAGGATATTGCTTTCTTTTCCTCGCCTATGCACCAAGTCAAATTTGACGTCAATATCAAGCGGGCAAATCTAGAAGGAACTGTATCTTCCATCAACGCATCACAGGTCGATTTAACAATTGGAAAAAAAACTAGTTTAGCAGGCGACCTCCAGATTATCGGTCTACCAGATATCGACAAAACTAAATTTATTGTTCCCAGCATAGCAATTTCTTCTGAGCACAAAGACTTAAATGCAGTTATTACAGATCTCGGAAATCTAAAAAATTTCAAACTCCCTGAAATTGTCCAGATCTTCGACAAATTTTCATTCAAAGGCAGCCTAAATGGATTATACAATAAATTTAAGACAAAGGGAGTTTTCACGACTGCGATCGGTAATGTTGAGGCTGATGCCTTACTGGATATCCAGAAGGAAATAAAATATGCGGGCAATTTTCAATCTAAAAAATTCGATGTAGGTACGATAACAAAATTAAAAGATCTGGGAGCAACAGGCTTCAATTTACAGGTTGACGGAACAGGTACCGATCCTAAGAAAATGAGCCTAAAGATAAAAGGAGATCTTAGTAATTTCAATTACAAGAATTACAGTTATCAACGTATACAAATTGAAGGAAATACAGAGAAACAGTTAATTCTTGCTTCAGGGCAAATATATGATCCAAATTTAAAACTACAGTTTACCACAGATATCGATTGGTCTGTCAAACCCAACTATCACCTGGATGCTGATATCCAACGAGCCAATCTAAAAAAACTCAACTTCTTTCAAGGGGATTCCATCAACATTATTAACACGAAATTCCACACCAGTTTAATTGGGGACAACATCAATAATATTACCGGCGAATTTAAATCAGACAGTGTCAATTTCACTTCCTCTAAGGGCCAATTCGTCATCCGCAACATCAATTTCCTTGCCGAAGGAGATGAAAATGCACGCTCCCTAACCTTGCAGTCGGCTATCGGACACATTGATCTCAAAGGAAGAATAGACCTCAATACAATTGTTCCTTATTTTAAAGCTTTAGCCATGCGCTACGCTCCGGCAATCGGGTTTGAAAACAACATTTTTAATCGCCAGGACTTTGACCTGAATATTAATATAACTTCTTTTAAGCCGATCGCAACATTCTTTCGAAAGGACATTGCGTTAGACAGCGGTGCAACGCTCAATGCAAAATTTGAAAGTGAAAAACAAACGGCCAGTTTTAATTTTTACGCACCCGAATTCAAGTACAATGGCATTCGGCTAACTCACCTGATTGTCGATCAAAATGCCAACTTGAAGAATATGGAATTGCAGACCTCCATCGATCGCATAAATTTTACCGACAGTACCTATATTAAAAACGTCAATATTTCAAACACCTTGGCAAACGATAGTTTACAATTCAACATCAAAATGTCGGAACTTGAAGCAAGCAATAGTCTGGATCTTAATGGCGTCATACGCTTTGCCCATGCCAAACCTGCCTATATCAATTTCTATCCATCGAATATCTTAATCAATAGAGAGCGATGGCTTGTCAATAATGATGCACAATTGAAAATATCGAAAGGAAAATGGTACTTTGAAAAACTAACACTGAGTCACGACGAACAAAAAGTTCATATCGATGGCATCCTGTCCAACGAAGTCAGTGATCAGATCAATCTCAAATTTCAGGACTTTAATCTTACATCCCTAAATGGGATCACCAAACCCCATGGCATCAATCTCTCCGGAAATTTAAATGGAAATATTGAAGTTAATTCCGTATTCAAAGCACCCTTTATTGTCGCCAATATAAAAACATCTCCTATCCTGTATAACAATATTCCGATCGGCTCATTAGCACTGAATGCCAACTACGATCCCGAAAATCAATTGGTTAAACTAGACAGCAAGATAGAGGAAGGAAATAAATTAATTCAGTTACAAGGTTCCTATAACCACCTAAGCGAAAACAATAAGCTTAATCTGAAAGCTAAACTGGAAAATACAGATGTATTTGTTTTTCAGCCATTTTTACGAAGCTTAGTATCCAATATGCAGGGCAAGGTCACTGCAGATCTTGCTATTGAAGGAGACATCCTGAATCCCAAAATTACGGGTTCTGGAAAATTGGATAACGCTTCGATGGTCATCAATTACCTAAAAACGCCATACCGCCTTTCCGACGAAATTGCGGTTACCAATAACCGAATTTTTCTCACAGGGCTAAAAGTATACGATCCCAAAAACAATGTAGCAACCATTGATGGCGTTGTAGATCTCAACAAATTGAGTGATCCCGATATCGATGTAACTGCCGAAACCAAGAATTTCATGGTATTAAATACCACAATAAAGGACAATAATGTATATTATGGCACTGCTTACGCTTCAGGCACCTTTCAGTTTAAAGGACTAACTTCGGCCATGAACATCAATATCCGTGCTAAATCCGAAGAAAATACGATTATCAATATTCCCTTCAATAGTGCCAGTACAATCTCAGATACCGACTTTATCTACTTTATTGAGAAAGACTCGACCAAAACGAAGAAAAACACTAAAAAACGAGATTTCAACGGTCTGACGATGAATATGGACCTCTTGATCAACCCGAATGCAGAAATAAATCTATTCTCCAGTATGGGCGAATTATCAGGAAGGGGAAATAGCAATCTCAACATGCGGATATCTTCATTGGGGGATTTTGAAATGTTTGGGGATTTTATCATAAACAGTGGAAAATTCAATTTCACTGCCCAAGACTATATCAACAAGATTTTTGATCTCAAAGAGGGCGGAACAGTGCGATGGGCAGGAAACCCAACCGAAGCGAATATCAATATCAATGCCATCTATCAACAAAGAACAAGCTTAGCGCCTTTGTATAATGCAGCAGGCCGGGAAGAAAATCCCGAGCGTGTATTGGCACAGGCCGACATGATCCTAAAAGGGCAGTTAAGTCAGCCGGAAATCACGTTTGATATCAACTTTCCACAAAACCCCGGGGTTAAGGATGAACTGCAAGGATACTTTTCAGATGCCAACAATGTCAATCAACAAGCGCTTAGCCTAATCGTGAGACGAAGTTTTACACCTGGTACACAGACAGACTTCGGTAAAGAAGTAAATAACACCTTGCTATCCGCAGGCACAGAAATAGCATTCAACCAAATCAACAACATCATAGCCCAATCGCTAAACATCAATTTCTTTGATATTAATATCAAATCTTTAAATGATGCATCTGCCTCACTGCGTCTATTCAACGACAGGCTTGTTTTGACAGGAGGTATCTCCGACCGTAGAAGTCAGGCTCTAACGGATTTGAATGTATTTTCAGATCGGGTCTCAACCGATGCCGAGGCTATGTTTTATTTAAGAAAAGACGGACGTTTGGTCCTACGTGCTTCCAATCGCCTAAATACACGTAACTTTCTTCTTAGCCCCAATGACGGCGAATATATTAGTGCTTTCGGATTACTCTATCGGCAGGAATTCAACACCTTCTCGGAGTTCTTGAAAAGGCTATTCCCTTTTGGCAAGAAGACGACTACGACAACTCCTGCTGAAACAAAGAAAAGCAAAGTCAATTAACGTTTTCGTTTAGACCCTTGGCTATTTCAACAGGTCTTTTTTCAATTCTGGCTGAGCTCGTTCAACTCAAGTGGACCATTCCAACTCAAGCAGACCTCTTTCAATTCTGGCAGCCCAACTCCTATTCCAACCGCATTGTCCCTATTCTGGGAGTCCGTCTCGATTCCACCAGCAGAGCTTTTTTTCAGCTCCATATAACGGCCGACACAGGCGATCTTTGGATGATATGAACAACAAAAAAAAGAATAGTGTAAAAGCTGCGACCACACTGCGCTGAAAATAAAAAAGTCCCTCCAAATAGATTGGAGGGACTTTCTTTTTATTTTAAAAATCGCTTATGCTAATTTCTCGAATTCTTTGAATTCAATATCACTAGCATTCAATTTCACTAAACCTTTCAAGTGATCAAATACTTTTAAAGCTTTAGCTTCTTCGAACAAACGATTACCTTGTTCTCTGTCTTGCAACAATTGAATTGCAAATTGGTTCAACTGCTCATCAGAAGGTTCTTCGTTGATGTTGTACATCTTAATTTGCGCGTAGATACGTTCTTTTGCTAAATTGATAACTTCATCATATTTAACTTCAAGACCATTTTCAGTAACAACGCGATTTTCGATGATTGTCCATTTCAAGTTATTCAAGAAATCAGCAAAACCTTCGTTCAATTCTTCTTCAGAAATGCTTGGGTTAGTTGCTTTCAACCATCTTTTCAAGAATTCTTCAGGGAAAGATACATCAACCTTCTCCATACCAAAAGTATACATATCATTACGTAATCTTTGATCTGAATTTTGTTTGAATAAATTCTCAACTTCTTCTTTCACTTTTTCTGTGAATTGAGCTTCTTCTGTTACTTCACCTTCCGCGAATAATTTATCGAAAAATTCTTGGTTAAGATCAGCTTCTTCTAAGCGGTTGATATTCTTAACAGTCAATTCAAATTTAGTGACGTCTAAAGCAGTTGCTTCTTCCTCAGTGATACCTAAGATACGTGCTAAATCTTCAGTTTTGAACGCTTTTTTAACATCAATCTTAACAACATCGTCTTTTTTAAGACCAACTAATGATTTTTTGATCTTAGCATCTTCTACGATATCTGTGCGGATAGAAGTTGTTTTTTCTAGACCTTCCTCTTTATCTTGTTTCAATGTTGCATACAATACATCACCTTCTTCAGATACTTCTGGATTAGTCATTTTTCCATAGCTACGACGCAAGTTCTTGATACGATCTGCCAATGTCTCTTCATCAGCTTTGATTTCGTACGAAGTAAATTCAGTCTCAGCAGTAAAAGGTAATTCAAAAGCAGGAGCAAGACCAATTTCATATTTGAAGTTGAAATTGTCTTTATAATCCCAGCTGTATTGTGCATCATCTTCCAAAGGAAGTGGTTGACCTAAAACTTCTAATTTATTTTCAGCAATATAATTGGTGATTTTCTCATTCACTAATTTATTGATCTCATCAAATAAAATAGATTTACCATAAGTACGTCTGATATGTCCCACTGGAACTTGACCTGGACGGAACCCTGGTAATTTTGCTTTTTTAGCTTGCGCTTTAATCTCTTTGTCGACTTGAGGATTATAATCTTCAGGTGCTAATGCGACGTTGACTACCGCATTGATTGCATCTACATTCTCGTGTGAAATATTCATACTCTTTTTAGCTATATCGCATTCATAAAAAAATCCTCCCGAGGTTTTAAGTTCGGGAGGACATCAAGTGCGGAAGAAGGGACTCGAACCCCCACGCCTTGCGGCGCCAGATCCTAAGTCTGGTGCGGCTACCAATTACGCCACTTCCGCATTAGGATTTCTTTTGATGCCACAAAGATAGAAACCAAACCTATATCCTGCAAGTATTTTCTACTCTTTTTTTTATTTTTTTTCAATATTCTCCCAACCCCTTGCATAATTCATTATTATTCATTTACTTTGAATATCAAAGTACTTTTATGGAACAGAAAGATTTATTTAGAGAACTTGGGCAGATCAGATCATTAATGGAAAAATCGTCCAAATTTGTTTCAATAAGCGGATTATCAGGTGTACTCATGGGCTGTTATGCTTTGGTCGGAACGCTATTGGGATACTATATTATACATCAACCCGAAAGTACCGCTCTACTATTGGGCAAAAATCTGAATGAGCCCCTACTGTTTTTAATGATTGCGCTGATCGTCCTGTTATCATCCCTAGTGACCGGCTGGCTAATGGCACGTAAAAAGGCGAGAAAAAATAAGCAGTCGATTTGGAACATTACAAGCAAATCTCTTTTATTTGCAGTTTCAATCCCTTTACTAACAGGTGGCATGATATCCTTGTTGTTTTTTGTCCAAGGCTACTACCAGCTGATTGCTGCTATGCTGCTGATCTTTTATGGACTGGCACTGACTGCGGGTAGTATCTATACCTTTGCCGAAGCAAAAGGCTTGGGTATACTGGAAATCTGTCTGGGTTTGATTGGTATATGTTTCCCGGACAACGGATTACTATTGTGGGGATTGGGATTTGGTGTGCTACACATCATCTATGGTTTTATCGTTTACAAAAAGTACGAATCGTGAAATTAGATCTTTCCTTATATGACAAAATATTTGAAAACAGAGTTCGCCTCCAAATTATGAGTGTTCTCGCTGCCAATGAAGAATATGATTTTAATTCATTGAAAGAATTGTTGGATGTAACCGATGGTAACCTTGCTTCCAACCTAAAAACATTGGAAAAAGAGGAATACATTATTGTCGAAAAAAGCTTTGTTGACCGGAAGCCGAACACCAGATACAAAAGAACGACAAAAGGACTTAAAGCCTTTGAAAACCATCTTATTGCACTTGAAAATTTAATAAAACAACAATACAAATAATTTTTTTATCTATTTACTTTGAAAACCAAAGTACTTTTAAAACATAATTAAATGAAAGGAATTAGACTGAAACTGATGCTGCACCTCTACAATTGGTCCTCCAAAGTGTATGCAAACATCTTTAAATGGAACAAAAAAGCCTGGGGAATCTCTAAAGCAGATTTCATGACCTACCCCATTGGAAGCATCGGCCATAATTTGGGGCTCTTTTATGAAAGTAAAGGTTTCGATGTCATGCCCAAACTGGAAAATCACGATGTCTTTCATATCCTGACTGAAACCGGAACAGAGATACAAGATGAAATTGCCATGCAATTCCTTTTGCTTGGTAATGGAAAGATAAGCCTGTATCTCATGGCAATGATTTTTATTGGCGGCACCTTATTTCCTGAATACTTCGGTTATTACAAAAAACATTTTCAAAAGGGGCGATCGCTCCAAAGTTTTCATCATTTAGAATTTAAAGAAATCCTTCACTGGCAATTAACGGAGCTTCAAATTGCCTTATACAGCAAAAACATTCAGCTAAACTTAAACCGCTAAAACCATGAACTACAACAATTTACCTCCGACAGAGCAATCCTCATTTTTTGAGAAAATCAGTAATTCTACTGTCCTAAAGCTATTTGTCATTTTCTTTCTTTCCCTCATACTACTTATTCCGCTAGCCTTAATCAGCGATTTGATTGAAGAGCGGAAAAACCGCGAACAGGAAGTATCCGATGGAATTACATTAAATTGGGGAAAGGATCAGGTTATTTCAAGCCCTGTTCTCGCCATCCCCTATCGCGAGACTATCCCACTGTCTACCGAAAAAGCCGAAAAATCTAACCTTAGAGAAGAGCTGAAATGGATATTTGTCTTACCCAAAACTTCCAATATCACAACAGATGTAACACCACAACATCTCTCTAGAGGTATTTATAATGCGGTAGTTTACAACAGCAACATAACATTAGAAGGTTCTTTTGACAAAATATCCCTAGAAAAACTCGAGATCCCTCATGAGCAAATTGACTGGAAAGGCAGCAAGCTTATTTTCGGTATCCAGGATTTTAAAGGCTTAGGCAAGCGCCCATCCTTGAATTGGGATGGAAACGAGTTAACTTTCGATCCAGACTTTAATAATCTCAAATTATTTACTCAAAATTTAGTCTGTCCGGTATCTTTGGATCCGCAGAAAACGGACAATCGTTTCAAGATAAAACTAAATCTAAAAGGATCCAAATCATTGAATTTCCTCCCTCTTAGTGATCAGACAAACATCCAGGCAAAGGGCAACTGGGCTAATCCAAGTTTCACTGGTGCATTTTTACCGAGCAAACGTAATACCGAAACATCAAATTTTTCGGCTTCATGGGAAATCCCTTCGTTCAATAGAAAGCTGCCACAACAATGGACTGGCGATGCACGTCCAATCTATCAGTTCGATAACAAGCTCGCAAATGGAAATGAGGACAATGAACAAAAGGCAGCACAAACCGCCACCAATACAGTTGCCTCTGCAAATAACCTATTGGATAATACGGACATGATTACAATTAACTTCTTACCAGATATCAATAACTATCAAAAAACAACACGAGTTGCCAAATATGGTATTTTAGTCATCATTCTGACCTTTACTTCGCTCCTATTCACCGAGGTGATCAAGAAAAAAAGGATCCATATCATCCAATATATCCTGATTGGAGCAGCGATGGTTCTTTTTTACACATTGTTACTCGCGCTATCCGAGCATATTGGATTTAATCTAGCTTACTTAACCGCTTCCGTGGCTACAGTTATGCTGATTGGCAGTTTCATTAAATCAATTACCAAAGATCAGAAATCGGCGCTGTTGCTGAGTTCAATTTTGGCTTTATTTTATCTCTTCATCTATATCCTTATGCAACTTCGGGATTATTCCCTTATCGCTGGAACAATTGGCATCTTTATCATTTTGGCGATTTTGATGCGCGTTTCAACAAAAATAAACTGGTATCAATTTGACAATAGCCATGTGGATCAATAGACAACATCTGCGACTTTACTGGGTCTTGATTCAAATATTACTTAAAAAATAAGGGATTTGCAATTCTCATAAGCCATTTCTAACTAAAAGAGATGGCTATTTTTTTACTTGACTTAGCATTTATGACCAAATTCTGTAACTTGCGAAGAAATTTTTCAGCGGCATAGATATGTTTAAACAGATGAAAAAACTTACAATACTTACATTAGCGATTATGGCGTGTAACCTCAGCAATGCGCAAGAAAGCAAAGGTGGAAAAAGCAATTTTAAATTAGTGTCGGAATCGCCACAACCGATCAACCCAAGTACACTCTGGGATCTTGGTCGTGTTTCGGCCGAAGGACTTTCTGCAGATGGCAAAACATTGGTATATGGTGTTTCCAATTATAATTTGGAAAGCAATTCAAGTGAAAAAAATCTATATACGATTTCACTGACCAATGGCACCAACCATCAGTTCACCGATCAAAAAGGCGGTGAAACAGTCGTTCAGATCGCACCAAATGGCGACGTAATTTATTTACTAAAAGGGCAGTTATGGAAGAAGAACCTATCTAAGGGTGAAGCACTTCAATTGACAAATGGTGATATCGCCTTAGAAAATGTCAAATTTTCTCCTGATGGAAAACAAATACTCTTCAGTCAGTCCGTTCTTGTAAAAAAATACCACAGCACAGATAAATATCCCGAATTGCCAAAGTCAGACGCTTATATCTATGACAACTTAGATTATAGGCACTGGGATACCTTCAATGATGGTAAGTTCAGTCATCCTTTTGTGGCGAGTTTTATTGATGGTAAAGTTGGTGAGCCGGTAGACCTATTGAAGGACCAAGCCTTTTATAGCCCTCAGGCACCATTTGGTGGCGCCGAAGATCTTGCCTGGTCTCCAGATAGCAAAGCAGTGCTGTATGTCTGTAAAAAGAAATTCGGAACAGACTATGCCGTCAGTACCAATACCGATATTTATCGCTATGATATCGCCAGCGGAACGACTTCCAACCTGACAGAAGGTATGAATGGGTATGACACAGCCCCAACCTATTCTCCCGATGGGAAAAGCCTAACTTGGCTCAGCATGAAAACCGATGGTTATGAATCGGACAAAAATGACATCATGCTATTTGACAAAAACAGCTCAATTCGTTTAAATCTAACAGCACATTGGGATGGTACGGTCAATAGTTTTATCTGGAGCAGTGACAATCGAAAAATCTATTTTACAGCTGCTACGAAAGGTACCGTTCAATTATTTGAACTTGAAGTACCGACCAATATCAAAGCTAAAAGTTTACCAAAAATACGTCAAATTTCGGAAGGTGATTTTGACATCACCGGGATTGTAGGTCAAGTAGCAGACAAATTAATCGTTAGCTCGACAAAGTTTACCCGTGCAACAGAAATCTTTAGCTTTGATCTAAAAACCAAATCTTTAACTCCGGTCACCAAAGTTAATGATGCAAAATACGCAAGCATCAGCGAAAACAAAATTGAGAAGCGTATTACAAAGGCATCCGATGGAGCAGATCTTTTTTCATGGGTAATCTATCCGCCAAACTTTGACCCTGCAAAAAAATATCCAACGATACTTTACTGTGAAGGCGGCCCTCAATCCGCACTGACGCAATTTTATTCGTTCCGTTGGAATTTACAATTGATTGCATCACAAGGTTATATTGTCATCGCTCCAAACCGTAGGGGTATGCCTGGCTGGGGGGTAAAATGGAATGAAGCTATTTCCCAAGACTGGGGTGGTCAGCCAATCCGGGATTACTTGGCCGCCATAGACGATATCTCCAAAGAGTCTTATGTAGATACAACACGCCGCGCGGCGATTGGAGCTAGTTATGGTGGATACTCTGTTTATCAACTAGCTGGAGTGCATCAAAACCGTTTCAAAACGTTCATTGCGCACAATGGTTTATTCGACATGAGAAGCTGGTATGGCACCACAGAAGAACTCTTTTTCGCCAACCACGAACTGGGCGGAGCGTACTGGGATAGCAAAAATGAGAAATCCTATACCGCATTCAACCCGATTGAAAAAGCAAATAATTGGCACACACCAATTTTGATTTTTCAGGGTGGAAGAGATTATCGCGTCCCAATCGGACAAGGACTGGCTGCATTCCAATTGGCTCAGCTCAAAAAAATTAAGAGCCGTCTGGTCTACCTACCGGATGAAAATCACTGGGTACTGTCCGGACAAAACGCACAGGTTTGGCAAAGAGAATTCTTTACCTGGCTTAAAGAAACCTTATAGAAAGTACGGTGAAATCGGATCGGAAGATCACCTACTTTCGCGACTAATAAAGTCGCTCGTAAAGTGCTGAATTTAGCAGAATAGAAACGCCACTCGATGAGTGGCGTTTCTATTTCACCTTATATGACCGTATCATGCTCCTATTAACCAACGATTAATATCAAGTTATAGTTTTACGGGGGTTTTACAGGGGGTTAACAGGGGTATAACAGGGGGTTAGCCCGGGTATACCCCTATTAACCCGGTGTTAATACCCTGTAAAAAGGCAGTTAAAACGGTGCTAATTTAGAACATCGTATAAGCTCGGTTACAGGAAAGTACTGTTCGGTAAAACATAAACCAAGGGAGCAAATTTAGGGTATAGGACCGTCGACAAATTCCAACGTCCAAAGGCAATCCTATGAAAAGAAAAAAGCCTGCTATATGCAGGCCTTTTATGTATATTATCCGATTTGATTGCTGAAATCTACTTTTCACCTTTTTTTCCAAAGATGGAAAGTTTGATATATTTCCCAGGTTTCTCTTTAACGTCCTTCATCAAATTATCCATTTCCTTTGAAGCATTATTAAGATTATTGTATAAAGCTTCGTCATTGAGCAATAAACCGATAGATCCCTTACCACTATTAATTTTTCCAGTGATCTCCTGAAAATCATTGACTGCAGCATTTACTTTGTTCATGGTGTGTTCAAAATCCAATCGGGCGGCCTTATCGGTAATATTATTCAGATTAGACATAATCGCATTGATTTTCTCACCATTTTGTGAAAAATTGGAAGTGATAGATTCCAGATTAGCCATGATTCTATTCAGTCTTCCCTTTTCATCCCCCACTAGACCTTCGACATCTTTGGTGATGCCTTCCACATTTTTTAAAGAAGTGGAAATACTATGAATGCTTCTTTTAAAGTCGTCCTGAAACTGTTTGTCTAAGACAGTATTGACGACCGATAGCGTTGAATCCAGTTTAATGGTAATTGTTTCGATCCGTTTTTGAATGGGTTCAACCTTATCCATTATATTCGGTTGAACACCTGAAGTTAAAAAATCGCCATCCTTTGCCAATTCCTTACTGTTGCCCATTTCGAAAACAATAGCCTTACTTCCCAACAAATCTGTGCTTGAAATTCTCGCTACTGTATTTTTTGGTATATCGTAATGAGAATGGATCTTAAACTCCGTTTTGATCTTCCCATCTGCCTGTAAAATCATTTTTGAAACACGCCCAATCTGATAGCCATTGACCAGGACAGGCTTGGAGGGAGTTAGGCCATCTACAGTCGTATAGGTCGTGTAAAAAGTATTATCGCTGCTAAAAACATCATTTCCTTTTAGAAAGCTATATCCAATAAATAATAAAACTATTGCAACTGTTGCTAATATGCCGACTTTTGTCTCGTTTGAAATTTTCACAAATAACCTATTTAGTAATGATCATTAATTTAAGTTTAAAACAGCATAAAAGCAAATCTGTTTAGCGTTCTACAGAATTTTTATAAATTTTCAGAGCCGAAACCAAATTATCAACAACCTCCTGTTGCCCTTCATCAGACAGGAGATAGCTCTCTTCTTCTCTATTACTAATAAAGCCAATTTCCGTCAATACAGCTGGCATACCTGCTTCTGCTAGCACAGCTAACCCTTTCTCCCAAAATCCTCTACTATATCGGCCCGCTTTCACATACTCACCTTCGATCATCTGTGCCAGGCGAATACTTTTTTCACGGAATCGGTTTTTCATCAAGGAAAAGATGATCGCACTTTCAGGGTCTTTTGGATCAAATCCCTGATAATTTTCTTTATAGTTTGATTCCAGTAACAAGGAAGCATTTTCGCGAACGGCAGCATCTTGCTGTCCCAAACGATGCGAACCAGAGACCAAAGTTTCGGTACCATGTGCACTAGCACCACTGGAATTGCAGTGTATTGAAATAAATAAATCGGCTTTATTGGCATTCGCCAAACGAATACGTTTGTAAAGCTCAACAAATTCGTCGGTCGTTCTTGTGTAGATGATCTTGATACCTGGAATATCCTTCTGAATCTGCTTTCCTAATTTCAAAGCAACTTCAAGGGCTACATTTTTCTCCAACGATCGCCGTCCGGCCGCCCCTGTATCTTTTCCACCATGGCCAGCATCAATTACAATCGTTCTTATTTGGTAGTCCGGAGGCTCTACCTGCCCATTGTTTAATTTGAAAGAATTCAATAAAAAAAATCCCAAAGTAGCAAACACAACGCTACACCATTTTCTAATTCTTAAATCTGATTTCATTGAATAATTATTTGCTCTACTATAAACGAATCAAAATGAGTCTATATTATTTCTTTAATAGATAACGATATTTAACATATTTTCTATTGCTTTTTTGACTAATTTTGTCTCTCGAAGTTTAACATTATTTCACAAAAATAACATTTGTCTTTAATTTTGAAGTCGTTAATCAACATTTTAACACTATTTATCATTCTTGCAATGGGCAATTCTAGCTTTGCTCAAAGTAATATTCCTTTAAAACAGAACGGACTTCAAGATAAAGATCCTATTTCGGCGACCAATAAATCGCAAGACACGAGTAAATCCAAAACTGCAGATACGACCAAATCTGTAAGCGATACGACCAAGAAAAAAGGAAGTGGTTTGCAGGCTGAAGTGAGTATTATTGCGGTTGACTCGCAGAAATCTGAAGTTGCCAAGAATATAAGTCACCTTTATCGCGGAGCAAAGGTAAAATATCAAGATTTTGAACTTTCTGCCGATTATATCCGTCTTGACCGAAACAAGAAAAAGATTTTTGCTTCTGGGATCTATGACAAAAGTGGTAAATATGTAGGGCGTCCTATCGTCATCATGGGAAATGGTGAATCACCGAAAACGGTAGACTCACTCTATTACGATTACGAAAAACAAGAGGGAAACACCTACGGTATTATGACCGAAGTTGATGGTGGATTTATCCAGGCCAATATTGTGCGAAAGAATATCTACGACGAAATGTCGATATACAAGGGATTATATAGTACCTGTAATCTACCCTATCCGCATACCCATTTTGGCATTCATATCACCAAAGGAATTGTCACTAAAAATCAGATTATTTCCGGTCCGGCTTATCTTGTGGTAATGGGTGTCCCCATGCCGGTGGCATTTCCATTTGCGTTTTTCCCAAAACCAGATAAAAGAGCATCTGGATTTCTCTTCCCATCTTTTGGGGAAGATTATACCAGAGGATTCTCGATGCGGGATATCGGTTGGTATTTGGCCTTCAACGATTATTGGGACAGTGAGATTAGAGGTTCCTTGTATTCTAAAGGTTCATGGGAAGCGTCCATCAATACGCGCTATACCGTCAACTATAAATTTAACGGTGGTTTTAATATCCGTTATGCCAATACCAAAACGGGTATTGAAGGAACATCTAATTATGGCTCCAATAAGGATTTTAATGTCACTTGGAACCATACCCAACGCCAGGAAGCCAATCCAGGAACATCTTTCTCTGCAAGTGTTAACTTTGGTACAAGTTCTTTCTTTCAAAATACCGGAACGGGAAGTACACAAAACACCTATGAAAACCTTGCACGTAACCGGATGGGCTCGTCCATCAGTTATGGAAAAGTATTTGCCGATGGCAAGGTAAACCTCACGGCCAGCTTAACGCATAATCAGGATATGGCTACGCGCAGTATACAGATGAGTTTACCAAATATCAGCTTAAACGTATCCTCTTTCAATCCATTTGACAGTAAAGACCGTGTCGGTGAACAAAAATGGTATCAACGCATCAATGTCGGTTATAGTTTCCAAGCACAAAACTCGGTAAGCACCATTGATACATTGTTATTTAAACCAGGGGGGTTCAAGAAATTCCAAAATGGTTTCCAACATAATATTCCAATCAGTTTATCACTCAATGCTTTTAAATATTTTCAGTTCAACACCAGTGTAAACTATACCGAGCGTTGGTATTTACAAAGTACACGACAAAGCATCGACAATACTGCCGCAGGTTATAAACAACGTATCGATACCGTTCAGGGATTCAATCGTGCATACGATTACTCTGTTTCGACCGGACTTTCGACCAAGGTTTATGGTAATTATTTCCCTAAAATAGGTAACCTTAAGCAGATCAGACACGTCGTTACACCGTCGATCAACCTGAACTATAGACCCGATTTTTCGGATCCAAGATATGGTTTCTATCAGCATTATAACGATCAATATGGGAACAGAAATGTATACTCAATCTTTAGTCAGGGTGTCTACGGATCTCCTTCTGCAGGAAAATCTGCAGGGATAGGCTTTTCCATTGACAATAACATCGAAGCAAAAGTCAAAAGTAAATCCGATACCACGGATGGAGGCATGAAGAAAATCCCTATTCTTCAAGGTTTGACGTTCAGCGGAAATTACAACTTTGTTGCCGACTCGCTAAAGTTGTCCCCAATTACTTTCTCTGGCCGTACAGCTTTTTTCGACCAAAAGATGAATGTAAACTTCAACGGTACATTTGATCCCTATTCGGTCAATGAAAATGGTGTCCGCGTCAATCGCTATGCCATTAAAGACGGTAGCCTTGCTCGCCTGACAAACTTTGGTCTTTCCTTTGACTATAGTCTGAATCCTAAGGCTGCAAAATCCCGTAATAACAATATCGATTCTTTAAGAAAAGAAATGTCTGGAGCAGGTATGACTCCTGAGCAAGCACAGGCCTTGGCTCGAATTAGCTCAGATCCAAACGCATTTGTGGACTTTAATATCCCATGGAACCTTGCGGCATCGTTCAGTTTCAATATGGCAAAATCGTTCAACTCCAGTACGCGGAGAATGGAAAGTCAAATCACAAGTACCTTAAATTTACATGGTGATTTCAGTGTTACACCCAAATGGAAGGTAACCTTTCAATCGGGATACGATTTCAAACAGAAGGAAGTGGTCATGACCTCTTTCAATATCTATCGGGATCTACATTGTTGGGATATGTCATTTGGCTGGATGCCTTTTGGGCGGTTCCGAAGCTATAACGTCACCATTCGTGCAAAGGCATCGATCTTACAAGATCTTAAGCTCACAAAAAGAGCCAGTTCAGGAGGCAGTTATTTTTAAAATAACTGCTTTTTTTTTGAAATGCTATACCTGTATTGGTCAGCAGAACCATCAGCTTCTTTTCAAAAAACTTCTTCCATCAAATACATTTTTAACATTTCGTTGAGTCGCAATTTTATGTAAGTTTATATCCTGAATCTTCTGGTATTGAATTTTCATTTTTTAGGCGCTAGCGCATGGACATTTTAACACCAAAAGATTGAGAAAATCCAACACTATCCCCACAGATGCATTTTTCAAAGTAGGGAGGTGATCGCATAATTATTTTAAAGATGAAAGCAGAGATTATTACCATAGGCGATGAGATCCTCATCGGTCAGATCATTGATACCAATTCAGGCTGGATTGCCAAGCAACTGCTCCAATTCGAAGTCGATATCGTTCAAATGACATCGATCCCTGATACCGAAGAGGCTATTTCAACGACATTGAAAGAGGCCTCAGCTCGAGCAGATCTTATTTTAATCACCGGAGGTCTGGGCCCGACGAAAGATGATGTGACAAAAAAAACTGCCGCAGCGTATTTTGGAACCACCTTGATACGGGATGAGCATGTACTTCGGCACGTGACCAACATATTTGAATCGCGCAATCTAAAAATGCTCGACATCAATCTGCAGCAGGCCGATGTTTTGGCAAATTGTGAAGTCCTATTTAACGACTATGGCACTGCACCCGGCATGCTGGTACACCAGAACCAAAAGAAGTTTATTTTTATGCCTGGAGTGCCATTTGAGATGAAATTTCTGATGGAAAAACATGTGCTGCCTTTATTAGCCAAACAGGATCCTGACTTATTTATCTGTCATGAGACAATTTTGGTCGGCGGAATCGGAGAATCCTATTTGGCAGAAGAAATAAAGGATATCGAATCAGAACTTCCTTCAAGCATAAAATTGGCCTATCTACCAACCTTGGCCTTTATCCGATTGAGACTCTCTGGTAAAAGCAGGAATAAATCTGACATTATGCTCCAGGTTGCCCTTTTTAAAACAAAGCTACTCCATCGTTTACAACAATATGTCATTGCAGATTATGATACCAGCATCGAACCTTATTTAATTAAAGAGCTTAGCCGCCGAGGTGCTACATTGACTACCGCAGAAAGCTGTACAGGTGGTAGCCTTGCCGCTTCAATAACCGCAGTAGCAGGAAGCAGCGTTATATTCCTTGGTGGTACTATCCCCTACTCCAACGCTTTAAAACAACAATTGTTGAACGTCAAAGAAGCAACACTGATCCAATATGGCGCAGTAAGTGAGCAGACTGCTATCGAAATGGCTTCCGGTTCAAAAAAGGCATTTTCGTCGGATTATGCTATTGCGACAACTGGGATAGCGGGGCCAGGTGGTGGAACAGTTGAGAAACCAGTTGGCACGATCTGGGTAGCTGTTGCGGGAAAAAAAGAAGTTTTAACCAAGAAGTTTCAGTTTAATAACGAAAGACTGATCAACATCGAACGTACCCGTATGAATGCTTTATTACTTTTGTGGAAGTTGCTGGTAAAAGAAAAAGAACAAGACACACAATAAAGTAAAATAATATTTCAAAGAATACCTTATTTAAGGAATAATATTTTAAATTGTTGAAAGTAAACCACAATTTATTTAACTTCGTTTTTCTATAACGAGATTGCTAAAAAATATGGCTTTATATAAACTCTTGCTCCCAAAAATGGGAGAAAGTGTATCCGAGGCAACAATCACAAAATGGTTAAAACAACCTGGTGACCTGATTGATGAAGATGACACTTTATTGGAAATCGCAACGGACAAAGTTGATTCAGAGGTACCTTCCCCTGTAAAAGGTGTTTTAAAAGAGCATTGCTATACCGTAGACCAGACTGTCCAAGTTGGTGAAGTCGTTGCAATTATAGAAATTGAGGGCGAAAATGAAGAACCTGCGATTCAAGCACAAGAAAATACAGCTCCTTCAGCGACAGCTCCCGAAGAGATCATAGAGTTGAATATCCCTGGTGTAGACCAGCTGCCAAATGTAGCGGCTGAAACTTCGTCTTCTCCCTACGAGAATACCCTTCGTTTCTATTCACCTTTAGTAAAGAATATCGCACGTCACGAAGGATTGTCCCAAGATGAACTTGACCGTATCCAGGGTACTGGAGCAGAGGGAAGAGTGACAAAGGAAGATATTTTAACGTATGTAACACATCGAGATTCATCGGCAAAAACACCAAAGTCTATTCCGGCAGAGCACACGAACACGGCTACAGAATCTCCGAAAATAATCTCCACTGCTCCATCGCATGTTCACACTGTTGCCAATGGCAGTGATGAAATCATTGAAATGGACCGCATGCGAAGGTTGATTGCAGACCATATGGTCAAAAGTGTACAAACCTCTCCCCATGTATGTTCTTTTGTTGAGGCAGATGTAACCAATTTAGTTTTGTGGCGCAATAAAGTTAAAGATGCCTATAAAAAACGCGAGGGAGAAAACATTACGTTCACCCCTTTGTTTATCGAGGCGATTAGCAAGGCGCTCAAAGATTTTCCATTGGTCAATATCTCGATCGACGGTTACAATATCATCAAGAAGAAAAACATCAATATTGGTATGGCGGCAGCATTGCCTAATGGCAATCTCATCGTTCCTGTTATCAAAAATGCAGATCAATTAAGCTTAGTAGGTTTGAGTAAAAGTGTCAACGACCTCGCACAACGGTCACGGGCAAATAAATTAAAACCTGACGACACACAAGATGGCACATTTACATTCACCAATATCGGCGCTTTTGGCAATATTATGGGAACTCCTATCATTAACCAACCGCAAGCTGCAATCTTGGCTGTAGGTACAATTACGAAAAAACCAGCAGTCATAGAAACAGAGTATGGTGATATGATTGGTATTAGACATATGATGTATCTTTCACTTTCTTACGACCACCGTGCAATCGATGGTGCCCTCGGAGGTACCTTCTTAAAACGTGTGGCGGACTACCTGGAAAATTGGGATAGCAATAGAGTAATCTAGCCATCAAAATTGATAAATAAAAAAAGGCTCTTAATAGACATGCCCCAAAAAGTTAGACACTTATTTGGGGCATTTTTATTATTTAAAATATATTTTTTGTTACTTAAACATACTTTGTTCGAATTGTATTTTCTTCTTCTTGATCACCAATTGAAACCGCAGATAAAGTAAAAGCGAAGAGGTTAACAAGCCTAATGTCAGCCCATACCAAATCCCCTTAATACCCCAGTTAAATACCACTCCCATGAGGTAGCCACTTGGTAGCCCTATAATCCAATAAGCAATAAATGTGATTAGGGTTGGAATATTCACATCCCCCATACCACGTAACACCCCCAGACCGACAACTTGCGTACCATCAAACAATTGGAAAAGTCCCGCAATAATCAACAGCTGGGAAGCAATAATCACCACAGCATGATCTGAGGTAAAGATATAAGGTAAATAATTATTCAACAACGCGAACAAAGACGCTGTAATCACCATAAAGATCAACACCAATTGATACGAAGTGATGGCAAATCGTTCGAGGCGAAAAAGGTTTCTATTACCATAACTATTCCCCACCTTGATTGTTGCAGCAGCAGCGATACCACTCGCCATCATATACGTCATCGCGGCCAGCTGGATGGCTACTTGATGAGAAGCTTGCGCTGTAGCACTTATCGTACCGGCTAATAGGGAAGCCCCTGCAAAAGCCCCAATTTCAAATACATATTGCATAGCCACGGGTGCTCCGATGCGCACGATCTTAAGCAATCGTTGCCGATCTACCAATGTCACCTTAAAATATTGAATATATCCTTTAAATTTCTGCGATCGCAATACATAGGTCATCATCACAGACATCATTAACACACGGTCGATCAATGTACTGTATCCGACTCCCTTCACCCCCATAGGGCTAATGCCAAACATCCCTTTGACAAAGATGATCGCCAAAATAATGTTCAGTACATTTCCCCAAATAGTTACATTCATGGCTTGCTTTGTAAAGCCAAGGCCTTCGGCAAATTGTTTAAATGTGCTAAATACCATCAACGGAAGCATCGATAAACTCAGAATAAGTAAATAAGGCTTTGCCTCCTTCACCACAGCCGGATCTTGGTTGAGGTGATCGATAGCCAACATCGAACCAAAGTAAACTAAAGCGAACAACAAGAGTCCTGCGAGAATATTTAACCAAAAGCTATTGGACAACAATATGGCACATTCTTTTTTATTATCACGGCCATTCTCCTGTGCAATCAACGGCGTGATGCCATAAGCAATTCCCAACCCGATGACCATAACAACCATAAAAACAGCATGTACCAACGAAACTGCGGCCAATGGAATGGTTCCTGCAAAATGTCCAACAATCACACTATCTGCGGTATGCACCAGTGTATGTCCCAATTGTGAGATCACCACTGGCCCCGCCAATACCATCGTACTTTTGTAATACGGTTTAAATGTTTTAAATTTTCCCAACATAATCGATTTCCCTAAAAAAATAGCCACAAAAATACGAAGATATTGCTACCCTATCGTCATATTAAAAAATATTTAGCAAAAATATAACAATTTACACCCATCAAATAACCGCACTTTGTTAAGTAATTTTTATGTTTCAAATACCTTAAAATTATCTTAAATTTACTTTTGGGTCTAAGAACTATAGAAATATAAATGTACCTTAGCATCTAGTTAGTAATCAAAAGAAGAGGAAAAAGAGTATGTACAATCCAGTAATAGCATTTCTAAACATCGGAACACAAGAGATGATCTTAATTGTGTTTGCAATCTTGTTACTTTTTGGAGGCAAAAAACTTCCTGAATTGGCGAGAGGTTTAGGAAGAGGAATACGTGAGTTCAAAGATGCATCAGAAGGTATCAAACGTGAAATTTCAGATCAAATCAATAATTTCGAGAAAGACATAGACGTTAAAACAGAAGTAAAAGAAGAAGCTGTTCCTAATGATGTGCGTTTAGCTGAGGAGAAGGCTCAAGTAGCACACGAAGAAGAGGCTAAGCCACAGGAAACCGTAGAAGGTTCAGAAACAGAGCAGCCTAAGAAAAAATATGAATTCACAACACCTGCCGGTGTCGTCGAACATAATCCGCATAAACAACCCGATTACGGCGAAGAGCCATCCCACATCACGTACGGGTATAACGATCATTTTGCAGAAACTAAAAACAACGAGGTAGAAGATAAAAAAGTTCCTGAGCAGGACAATACCAATAAACCTGCTTAATTTTACTACTTTAGTTTATAATTAGATATACTTAGAGCTGTTGAATGGTGATTCAACAGCTCTACTTTTTAAGATTAAACCGACAATGAGCTTATCAACACACGAAATTACTATTGCTAACGAGCTTTCTATTAGCGAAAAACAGGTTCGCACGACTATAGCACTATTAGACGAAGGCGCTACCGTTCCGTTTATCTCACGCTACCGTAAGGAAATGACTGGTAGTTTGGACGAAGTTCAAATCACCAATATCAGAGATCGTTTCCAGCAGCTGCGCGATTTAGATAAACGTAAAGAAGCTGTTCTTAAATCTATCAACGATCAGGGGAAATTGACAGCGGAGCTTGAGCAGCAGCTTTTGAATGCCGAAACCATGGCCAGTCTTGAAGATATCTATTTGCCTTACAAACCTAAGCGTAAAACCCGCGCCAGTGTGGCACGTGAAAAAGGTCTGCAACCTTTAGCGGATCTTATTTTGGCGCAAGAAACGGGCGATTTCCTCGCCCTTGCGGACAGTTTAATAGATGAAGAAAAAGGCGTAAAAAATACAGAGGAGGCACTAGCAGGTGCCCGCGATATCATTGCAGAGGTCATTGCCGAAGATGCGACAGTGAGAGCCAAGTCGAGAGCGATATTCCTCGAAAAAAGTGCATTTGTTTCAAAGGTAGTTCCTGGAAAAGAAGACGCCGCCCTAAAATATAAAGATTATTACGAATGGTCTGAATCTTTGAAAGATGCACCTTCCCATCGTGTGCTTGCGATGCGCCGTGGGGAAAAAGAAGAGCTGCTCTACTTAGATATAGCGATCAATGAAGAAGAAATTCTACCCCGTATCGAATCCATCTATGTTAAGGGTGCCAACGATGCCGCAGCTCAGGTAAAACTCGCCTTGGTCGATAGCTATAAGCGTCTGTTAAAACCTTCCATGGAGACTGAAATTCGTGTATTAACACGCCAAAAAGCCGATGAAGAAGCCATCAAAGTTTTTGCCGACAATGTTCGTCAATTACTTCTAGCCGCTCCACTAGGGCAGAAAAGGCTGCTTGCAATCGACCCAGGATTTCGTACAGGCTGTAAAACGGTTGTTCTGGATGAGCAGGGACAGCTCAAAGAAAATACGGCTATCTTTCCACATACGGGTGCCAATGGACTGGCAGAAGCAAAAAAAACAATTCAGTATTTAGTCTCGAAATACGATATCCAAGCCATCGCAATCGGCAATGGAACAGCGGGTCGAGAAACGGAGGAATTTGTACGGAAACTCGGATTAAATAACGTTACCATCGTTATGGTCAATGAAAGTGGAGCCTCTATTTATTCGGCTTCCGAAACTGCTCGTGAAGAATTTCCAGATCAAGATGTTACGGTACGTGGTGCAGTATCTATTGGTAGACGATTGATGGATCCCTTGGCTGAGCTGGTTAAGATCGATCCAAAATCGATCGGTGTCGGACAATATCAACATGACGTTGATCAAAATAAACTCCAAACTTCTCTGGACGACACCGTTATCAGCTGTGTAAATGCGGTCGGTGTTGAACTGAATACTGCCTCCAAACAAATCTTATCCTATGTTTCGGGTCTAGGTCCATCTTTGGCCCAACAGATCATCAAATACAGAAATGAGAATGGTCCATTTGCATCGAGACGTGAACTGAAAAAAGTTCCTCGCCTTGGTGATAAAGCATTTGAACAAGCCGCAGGATTCCTTCGCATTCGCCATGCGGTAAATCCATTGGATTCCTCTGCAGTACACCCCGAACGTTATGCATTGGTGGAACAAATGGCCAAAGACTTGGGAAAAAAAGTGGAGGACCTATTGACAGATGCTGACCTCAGGAAATCTATTCCCCTAAAAAATTACATTTCGGAGGAAGTAGGACTACCGACATTAAACGATATTCTAAATGAATTAGCAAAACCCGGATTAGATCCAAGGGAAAAATTCGAAGCATTTTCATTCACGGATGGGGTCAACAGCATTGGCGACTTACGGGTTGGCATGAAACTGCCGGGAATCGTGACCAATATTACGAATTTCGGTGCCTTTGTTGATATTGGCGTACATCAAGATGGCCTGGTACACCTAAGCCAATTATCTAATCGCTATATATCAGATCCCCATGAAGTCGTCAAAGTACAGCAACACGTCATGGTAACGGTAACAGAAGTAGACGAAAAACGTAGTCGCATTGCATTGTCAATGAAAACAGATGAGAAGCCTGCGCTACCCAAAAACAAAAAAAATGATTTTAAAAAGCAGGCCGAACCACAAACGGATATGGCCAGCAAGCTAGCTGCATTGGCAAGTAAATTTAAATAGATACATTTAACTCCGAATCAAAAAAGCTGACCGTTCGCTGAACTGCCAAGAAAAGTGTCTAACTTTTTGGAGGCAAGGCATCGCCTGGTCAGCTTTTTTTGATTCGATTAAATCCAATGTTCGTCATTCGTGTCGCTGTTTTATTTTGTATCTTTAGGGGAAACAAGTTTAGACCCGTTATGAAAAATTGTACCCTCCTATTCTTTCTATTTTTTGGAATCTATTTTTCTAAAATCCAGGCACAGCAGCAACTTCACGACGGGGCCTACCTGTATCAGGATGGCATCAATAAACATTTAATGCTCGTTAAAGACCATTATATTTCATTTATAAGTTACGATGACGTCAGAAAACGTTTTCAGCTTACCTGGGGCGGCGCACTTGATAAGCAGCATAATCTGATCACTATCGCTGTCGAGTATAACTCACAGGATTCGGCTGCCATTGGCAAAACAACCCAATTACCTTACCGGATTGAAGCAGACTCCCTTCGCCTCAAAACTGCCAATAGCTACCATCTCTATATCAAGCAGAAAAAAGTTCCACAAGACCTTGACGCACTTTGGCGGATCACAGGTCGCCAGCAAGAAGGCAAAATGCAAGATATTCCCAAAGCAGATCGTAAAACAATCAAAATATTGGTTGATGGATATTTTCAATGGCTAGCGATTAATCCTGCTCAAAAGGGTTTCTATGGTACAGGCGGAGGTGACTATCAGTACAATAATAATCGGTACTCCGAAAAAATACGGTTCTTTTCGAGAGACAATAATAGAGTTGGGCAAGAACTCGCCTTTGATGGTGAAATCCTGAATGGCGCATGGCATCATAAAGGAAAAAGTTCGAAAGGAGACGATATTTATGAAATCTGGAGCAAAGAAATAACAGAATAAAATATGACAATAGAAGAATTTCAATCTCTTGAAGCTCCGCTTCAGCATTGGACAGCGGTACAAAAGTCACTTTGGCATGATCTGAAAGGAAATTGGAAAACCGCGCATGACCTGATCGATCAATTAGACGGAACTGACGCAGCACATGTTCATGCTTATTTACATCGCAAAGAAGGCGATCAGTGGAATGCAGAATATTGGTATCGTCGTGCCAAACAAAACGTATACAAAGGTAATTTGGATGATGAGTGGAAAGACCTCTTCAAATATTACGCTCCATAGCTACAATTAGCCTATTTTCGGACAGCCGCTGTTTTCTTTTATATACACAAAAGGACAATTTGGGTAATAAAGTAGTCAAAAATAGTATAGAAAATTAACTCAGTACTTTTTTAGGCTGTTGAATATCTTTAAAAATATAAAAATATTACCAAATAAGATATAACATCAACCAAATCCGGAGATAATACGTAACAAAAATAACACAAAGAAAAATATTATAAAACTAACAAATAGAATGGCACAGATATTGAACATAGTTTATTATACTTGAGAAAGTATACTTTTCATAAATTTAGGTTAATAATTGGTTAGGTTAAACACTTGAAGTTCCCCACTTCAAGTGTTTTTTTTTAGCAAAAAATCAATCGAAGTAACATCAAATCCACTTCCCCCATCTTTTTTTAATTAGGACACTTTCCTTCATTGAAAGGTATATTAAAAATTTAAAACAATACATTGTATTACTATGTATTTTGTTATATATTTACTTCCATGAACAAAGAATTTATTGACAAATGGATTTCACAGCTAAAAAAAGGAAGTCTTTCTTTTGTTGTATTAGGTATTCTTGCCTATGATCAGGAATACTATGGCTATGATCTTATCCAGGAGGTCAAGAAGAAAACCGCCATTGATATTGCTGAAGGAACTTTATACCCCTTATTGATCCGTTTAAAAAACGAAGGCCTGGTCGAATCGAACTGGGTGCCTCAGGAAACTGGGATTCCAAGAAAATATTACAAAATAACAAAGGAAGGCCAAAGTACTTTCTTAGAGATGAGAACGTACTGGACAAGCTTAAACCAACATTTAACCACTTTGACGCATGCATTATAACCAGATACCCTTTACAAATAGATCCTCAGCTCTGCTATATCAAGACTACATGTCAAAAGCAACGGCTCTTGTAAAAAAATTAGCCTTGGAGCAAAGACAGGATATATTATGTGAAATCAATAGCCACATATTTGAGGCATTGCAACAGCAGCTTCCCCCACAGTTAATCCATGACGCCATGCCTAGTCAGCTCCAAGAAATCTTAGATAAACTCGGGTTACCAGAGACTTTTATCAAAGAAATGATTTTGTCAACGTCCATTACCCCGTCAATAGAATCTCCTCGCAAATCCGTATCCTTATTACGGGTACCTATCATGCTCACACAAGGGATCGTAAACATGATTTATTATATCATCTATACCCTTATGCTCATCGCCGTATTTCTAGTCGTGGCCAAATTTATTGATCCTCAGGGAGTCGGATTCTTCTATGCGCCCAACAAGTTTTTCATATTCGGCAAACTTATTTTACAGCATGAAGAAGCCCTGCGTTACGAACAATTGGGCAATTATTTCATTCCAGCATTTCTATTCATCATCAGTGGACTTTACTATTCCTCCACGTTAATTTTGAAACTCAAAAAATCTATTCCCCATAAATTATGAAAAGAACCACAGTGTTATTGTTCCTCTTAGGAACCCTATCAAGCCCCATTCTCAAAGCCCAGGAATTCACAGCTGTTCGCATGGATAGCCTGATGTCCGTCATTGATAAAAATAATGTCTGGATGGGCAGTATTGCAATCAGCAAAGGCGATCAATTACTCTATCAAAAGGCAATTGGATATGCAGATGTAGCGCAGAAAAAAAAAGCGAACATAAATACGCGTTATGGAATAGGTTCAATCTCCAAAACTTTCACAGCAACACTTGTACTAAAAACAGTTGAGCTCGGAAAACTGAAGTTAGACGAACCAATATCTGCATTCTTTAAAGATATTCCAGACGCTGGAAAAATCACCGTTCGCCAATTGTTAAATCATAGCAGCGGATTACACAATATCACGGATGACAACGATTATTTGACATGGAATACTAAACCACAGACAGAGAAAGAACTTGTTGAACGCATCGTCAAAGGCGGAGCCGACTTTGCTCCCAGCAGTAAACATGCATATAGTAATTCAAACTACATCCTACTTACCTATATCTTAGACAAAGTTTGGAAAAAAGACTATGCTTTTTTATTGAAAGAATACATCTGTAAGCCATTAAACTTGCAAGAGACAACCTTTGGCCGTCCACAAAATAACAGCAGGGATGTTAGCGAATCTTATCGATTCACTCACGAATGGACCCTTGAACTACACACGGACAATTCTGTTCCGCTTGGAGCCGGAGCCGTTTGGTCAACTCCGGCAGATCTGGGCAAATTTTTCAATGGTTTATTTAGCCATAAAATAATCAATGCTGCAAGCCTGGAAGAGATGAAAAAAATAGATCAGGGCTATGGATTGGGTTTATTCCAATTACCATTCTATGAACATATAGGCTTTGGCCACACAGGTGGTATAGATGGATACTCCTCGGTAGCTGGTCATTTTGATGATGGTAATTATAATGTCGCTATCATTAGCAATGCCAACAATTATAATAATAATGAAATATTAAAGTTCAGCCTTGGCGAACTTTATAAAAAACCTTTTCCACTTCCTGATCTTGCGGAAATACAATTGACAGAGGAAGAAATTTCAAGCCTCGTCGGCGAATACAAAAGCGAACAGCCTCCTATTCAGATAAATATTACGAGAGAGGGCAACAAGGTGCTGGGTCAAGTTGTCGGTCAGCCGGCATTTCAACTGAAACCCAAGGATAGAAATACGCTGGTCCAACCGCAATTTGGCGTAAAAATAGTTTTCGAACGTAGCGAAAACAAAATGACACTCTACCAAAATGGACATACTCTTGTATTGAAGAAATAAGGAGATACTGCGGTTAACTAATGTAAAGATTCATGGCCTTTATTTGGCACTATCTTACATTTTTCATTAGGTAGTTATGAAGTTTATATCGACATCCTCAATGAGGACCGAGGCCCTCGTCATCACGCAGTATTGCTAAAAGAGCAGCGGTTGAACTAAACCGCTGCTCTTCTAACTACGGTGTTTTACAATTTTTCCAAATAGAAATCATCACCATACACCGTACCGCTCAAGGGTTTATAGAAATAGACCGTAGCAGTAGTATTATTGGCTCCAGTTGTAAAAGTTACCGAATTATTGGAGTAGCTGGTCGTACCTATAGTCGCATCGACCGCAGTTCCCCCATAATTTTTGACACCAATACTGACCGATTGGCCAGCTGCAGATACTTTGGCGTAGCCACCGAACCGATAGGTCGTATTTGGCGTTAAACCGGTCAGGTATTGTTCAATGGATGTCTCTCCGCCTGTTTCGCGGATGCATTTGGTTCCTGTCCGGGCATCGGTGGAAACAACCGATGATCCACCGCCCCATGTTGTCCATGGATAGATGACACCGCTTTCGAAATCGCCATTACTAAATAAAGGCAGCTTATATACACGTACGTAATCCACCTGCATACTAAAGGGTAAGTCAGCATTTGTGATCGCCCCTGGCCATCCCGCTCCACCGGCCTGATTCAGAATCAGATAAAAAGGAACATCAAATGGCCATTGCTGTGTCCCCCCACCGGAAACTCTTGCGTAAGTATACTGTATTACATTGTTGACGTAAAATCGAATGTCGTTCGGACTCCAGATCATCGTATATAGGTTGTAATCTGTCGTATTATAGGTGGCAGATTTCGATGCTGTGCTCCCACCATTTGCATTGGTAACTGAGCCATTATGGATCGTATGGTACATCACACTTTCGTTGTTGACATGCTCCATAATGTCAATTTCACCACAGCTAGGCCAGCCGCCGTACGCTGTAGCTGGTTCGGGCATCATCCAAATAGCAGGCCATGAACCTCTTCCTTGTGTAAATTTAGCCCTCACTTCAACTTTTCCATAAGTCATACTAAATTTCCCCATCGACTTAACTCCTCCAGCATGATAGGCAACAGGATCTCCGGCTACAACGGCATTATCCATACGCAATACGAGATTGCTCCCATCTTGGGATGCATAAGCCGGCAAGGAGGTCATATACTTATTCCATGCGACAGTGCCCCTGTCAGCATAAGACCATTTTGTGGAATCAAATCCCCCACTACTATTAAACTCATCCGACCAGATCAATTCGTAATCTGTTGTCGCTACGGTAGTCGCATTTAATAGCTTAGTCGAGGCCTTCGCCTTACTTACTTCCGGAATCGGATTTTTTGTTGCTGTAGAGTCTTTTTTGCAGGCAAAAATAGACAGGCTAGTTGCGATTAGGCTCAGCACCAGCCAAAATTTGGTTTTTCTCATTTAGTTTTGGATTATTGGTTCTATTTAAGTTTATATCGTTATTTGACAGCTTGTGGAGCAAGCTGCCTAATAATCGAAGATTCATTTTTTTCTTTCATTCCTTCCTGTTTTAACCAAAAGGAAGAAATGAAAGAAAATGCATATTATATCGATACCACAATGTGCCCGATTACTTAAAATTTACGGGCAAAAAGACAATTTTGCTGTAATTTTCTTTTTCAAATAAAACGCCGAGTTTATTTTTATTTAAAAGTACTAAATCGGAATAAGCGGCATAATCCCCTTTCACACCCTCCGGCGCTTTGGCCACAACCTGATTAAAATACCATGTTTTGCCCTGATCATTACTTAATCGAACGGTTAGATTGTCTCTTCTATTGGTTGATGCAGCATTACACACAGCCAATATATATTTTCCTTTCTTTTGCCAGGAAAGCACTGAACCCTGGTTGACCGGATCGGGTAAGTTTTTATCATAATAGGTTGTATCCCAAGTAGCGCCACCATCACCGGAATAGGATACAATTCTCGATTTTACATTACCTTGCTGATTACGGGAATTCATATACAGTCCTGTGTTGGAAACCTGTGCGGCCATTGTTTCATTTGATCCCTCAAATTTCACGCTTGCCCCTATCTTGAATGTCTTTCCATGATCGTCCGAGTAATACGAATGCGCAAAATAGTCCTTGCCATTTTCTTTCGGATTTCCTTCAGAATGGTTAGCAGGAATATAAATACGTCCTCTAAACTTACCAGAATCAAATTGCAAAGCATGTCCGGGCGTATTTGCATAAGTCCGCCAGTCTTCCTTAAAAATATATTGTGCATTTACGGATGATTGATTAGGACGATGCGTCTCAAGCGTTATGTTTTCTGGATTAGACCAGGTCTTACCACCGTCGGTCGAACTAATTGACCAACATTCTCGCAAACCATTTCCTTTACGGACTTCTCCCTCATGATTATTACCCGTATTATAAAAAAGAAACAGGCGTCCTTTCGGATATGCTGGATCCAATAGATCCACTACCGGAGCTGGATTTCCGACCTGCAAATTATCATTGTCAACAGCAACTTGCAATGGGCCCCATGTTTTTCCATTATCCTGACTAATTTTATAAACAATATCTACATTACCAAAATCGCCGGCATGATCCACCCTACCTTCTGCAAAAGCAATTAACTGTCCACTTCTATCCTTTACAATAGCAGGTATGCGGTAGCTTTTATAGCCATCTTCGCCTGAAACAAATACACTCACTTCCTGAGCGTGGCAAATTCCTGCCAACAGTGCAAATACCAACATTGTCCCTAATTTCTTCATATCTATATAAGTTTTATTGTTAATTCTATTTAAAAAAATGCATCTGTGTTAATACAATGCGATCGGTTATTTATTACTCCCTTTCAATCGGTAGGCAAGTAAACATCCATTTTAGTGGATTTTGCCAATCTTTCCCATTTAATTTTCCCACAGGAAGTTTCACCACAACTGTATTCCAGCCTTCCTCCAGCAGAATAATGCTTGGACTTCGGTAGCTGTAACCTTCATCAACCAATGGGAGCTCCAAATTTCCTTTTTGGCCAGCATGTTGCCAATTCGGTGGAAGCACTTCACGCCCGTTCACCCAAATTTTGCTCATTCTATCGTCCCAGGTTCCCAAATTTGGTGAATCACTGGCATATGAACGGGAGAGGTCGTTAAAACCGATCCAAAAACTTTGGTTTCCCCCTCTTTCACTCCATACTTTGCTCACAGCATATACGGTACTATTTTCAAGCGGCCGATCAATAGCCCCTTTTACGACATCAGCCCACCAATGGCGTAATACGATAGTTCCACCATAAAACTCACCGATCTTTTTTAAATTGGTAAATTTTCCTGTCGCTTCATTTTTTAAGACCATGCTCAGATCACCCTTATTTTCCACAGGCCCATACAACATCCATTTTTGCCCACTTTGTGCGTAATACGGAAAAATAAAATCTTTAAAATACAATCTTTTATGTTGGAGCAAACGCTTTTCAAATTCAACAAATTGAGCTAATCCCTTTACATCCGTTTTGATATTACTACGCCATTCAAAATCTCCTCCTCCTCGCCAGCTTCGTTCCGCAAAAGTCAGCAAAGCCGGGTAAACTGCATTCTGATGGAATACATCACGTTCATGATGGACTGCACGATCGGGCCAGGAACATAACGTCGCACCCATTAACTTTTCATTTTCTGACGATTGACCACCTAATTCCCTATAGAACAAGGTCGTCACCGTTTCCAAAGGATCCATATGATTGATATACAAATGCTTTGAGTCAATCACTTCAAAAGGTGAGTCATTGGTAATAGCCTGTGGTCCACCCATCCAAAGCTGGCGGATTGTGTGTGCCTGCAAATTACCACCAGGCTCCCAGCCGATGGTTTTTAGACCTAAGTCCTCCGTCCATTTTGTCATCAGCGGCAAAAATGTTTGGTTGTGAATTTTCACCTCATCCCCCCCAATATGCAGATAAGGTAGCCCGGGATAGGTGGTCGCAAATTCCTTCACTAGTTCTTTGATGATCGCTATGCCGCTATCGCTCTGCATATCGGTTTTAAAAGAACGGCGAAATGCTGCGGAATGCCCTGGCATATCAATTTCGGGTACGAGCTGAATATGGCGATCATGACAATACTGGATCAGCTGCTGCATATCGTCGACTGTATAATACTTTCCCTTCCAACGCTCCATATTTGCAGAGTCGGTCAAACCGGGATATTTTTTACTGATCAGTCGCCAAGCAATATCCTCGGTGAAATGAAAGTGAAAAATATTCAGCTTATACCGCGCCATCATATCGATCTGCTCCTTCAACACCTGCATAGACTGAAAATTTCTTCCCACGTCTACCAAGTAGCCACGCCAACGAAAAGATGGATAATCTGTAATGACGCAATACGGCAACTTACCATCGCTGCCTCCCAGTTGACGCAAAGTTTGCAGGGCATAGAAAACCCCTTTACTCGCTCGGGCTTCAATGTTTACTCCCCTTTTATCTATAACAATGCGATAGCCTTCCAAAGAAGACAAGGGAAGTTTCATTTCTTTATTGCAACTAATCGTTATAGCTATATTTTCTTTGCTATCGAAGTCTATGCGCCTTACATCCCAATCGCTTAGCAGTGCTGTCAAAGTCTGTCTATCTGTAGTTGACACATCTCCTTTGGTGCGTACGCAGACCACTTGTTTGAGCTGGTAATACTCGGTTTTCCAGGTAACAGACTGCGGCATGGGAAGCAAAGGTCTGATAGTTTCGGACATACCATATAGCGGAAAGATCATCATGACAATCATCATCAGCCTTTGGAGGAACTTAGTTGTCGCTACAGTTTGTCGCATCATGTTATCCCTTAATCGTATTAAATTCCTGTAGTATTTGCATACAATACCACTCTTGACGAGGAAGATGGAATGGTCCTTTAAATAAATTACCTTTTGCCGTCTGCGCAATCTTCCCATCACGATGCAGATAGCCATACCATTCACCATTGATTTTATCATGAAAATGATCATAGGCATACTGATTGATCTGCTGATGCCAACTTTTATATTTCTCATTTCCGGTCATTAGGTAAGCGAGTAATGTTGCTATAATAGTTTCATTCTGCGGCCACCAAAACTTCATATCCTGCCAATATTCTTGTACCGGCTTTCCATAGACATCCCGAAAGTACAGTATACCACCATATTCTTTATCCCAGCCGCGCTCCCACATATAATCGAGCATACGACAGCCCAGTTCAATCAGATGCGGATCGTTCGCCCGATATTTCGCTTCATGCAAGATAAACCACGCTCCTTCGATGGCATGTCCGGGGTTGAGTGTGCGCCCGTCAATATGATCAACAATTTCACCTTCAGGTCCCACTTGTTCCATCACACAGCGGATATCATCTTTTACAAAATCACGTTCTATCTGCGCGATAAAATTACTGATAACGAAATCACAGCGTGGATCTCCAATTGTTTCGCGAATTTGCTGTGCGGTATTGATCATAATCATCGGCACACCGATCCCTTTCATTGGCCTGGTCTGTTCGTATTTTGGTTCCACCAATCTTTCTCCCTGTGCATAAGCCAGACAAATTCCAAACAGCTCATGTGCTTCCGCAGCAATACCGGCATCTCCCGTCGCTTTTGCATAGGCTGCAAAGGCGATTGCCGCAAAAGTCTCCGAAAAGAAATAACGACGCATACGAATTGGGTTACCGATGCGGTCTACATGAAAATACATTTTGCCGTTTGCATCAAAACAATGTTTCTTCAAAAATTCATAGCCTATCCGGGCCCCTTCCAGCCATTCCTCTTTTTGCTCAACCGTATTGTAAAGTGTGGCCAGCAACCAGCATGCCCTTCCCTGTATCCACACGGCTTTATCTGTATCAATCAAATCCCCATCATGATCACGCATAAATAGATAGCCGCCACATTCATGGTCAATCGATCGTGGAAACCAAAATGGTACAGTGTCTTTTAAAAGCTGATCACGATAAAAAACTTCCAACTCCTTCAAGTAATCAGTGTCTATTATATTTGCGGTATCTTTTATACTTGTCTGTTTCATCTGTTCTAGTTTTTGAGTCAATTTATTTATGTTTAGTTGATCGTCTTATGTTTAGTTGATCGTCAAATCAAAAGTGGACACTGGCGTTCCAATTTCATTTTGAAGATTTGCCCTGCTAAAAGGTTCATATCCATACAGGATTTTGGTGAATTGGAAATTCGGCTTAACGATTTGGACGACATTGCCCGATAGGATATTTGCATTTACATCAGAAATTTTCCCCTTATTGTCCATTACCTGAAAACCTTTCACAGGCGCATTCCCTGGGGTTATTAATTTTATACAATGATCAAATGTCAATAACAGCTTATCATCGCGAAGCGCATACCTGACCAGATCAGGATGATCTGCATTCAATTCAACACCATATACATGTTTACGCACTAAATTTGCCAACCTTCGGCCTACCACAATCTTTTCACGGGGATGTACATCCAAAGAATCACCTACATCGATCGTTACGGCCATGTATGTACCAGCAATGGCTTTCTCCAGTAAGCGTTGTGAGTTTCTAAAATCACCCCATGAAGGTCTATCTATACTTGTGAGCTGAACAAAGAAAAAAGGTAGATCTTGGTGAAAACTCTTCCGCCAGGAGGAAATCAATGTTTTAAAAAGACGTTCGTGAAGTTCTATGTTATGCGCATTGCTCTCACCTTGATACCACAGTATACCTTTCAATCCTGTGCTCAACCATTTGCTGACACCCGCTTCAAAATTGTAAGCTGGTTGATACGGATGGCGTTGATTTTTCACCTTTGAAACTGCTAGATTTTGACTGGCGCGCTCACGGCAGAAATCCTGCAGGAAATCTGATTTTTGCCAGTTGTGAATATAAGAGGCAAGCAAATCGTCGTTTTCCAATGATTTTCGATCAATCCATGATTCGGTATTAGACCCACCTACCGATAGATCAATAATACCAATGGGAATATGCTGTTCGCTGGCGATCTGCTGGGCAAATGAATAAGCAACAGCTGAGAATTGCGCGGCCTCCGCCCCGGTAGCTTGCCGCCAGGCACCGCTGAAAAAGGACAAATCGTTTACTTTCCTTAAGGTCGCGGTATCCCATGCAACAGCATTGGTCTCCACAAGGCTGCGGCATTTAAAAAGGCGCACATTCTTTAAGTGCGGTGCATCTTTGATCAGCTCTTCGCCCTTTGTGGCTCCACGAAGTTGAAAAGCCATATTTGATTGTCCCGAAGCAAGGTATACATCGCCAAAAAGAATATTTTTCAACACTATTTTCTGCTTGCCCGAACGCACTGTTATTTCATAAGGTCCTCCGGCTTCCATTTTAGGCAACTTTATTTCCCAGAAGCCTTCGGGATTGACTTGGGTCTTATAGTTTTTCTTATTAAATGCAAGAGTGATCACATCGGCGGCAGTACCTTTACCATAGATGCTATTTTCCCAATTACGCTGGAGCACCATATCCGAACCGATGGTTTCGGCCACTTGCAAATCTTGGAGAACAGGGATCAATACATGCGCGACCTGTTCAGCAATCAATGCAGCTCCTTCCCTGTTCGGATGCAAGTAATCGTCAAAAAGATCAATCCGATACCGCAGTGGGCTGTTCAGATCGATCAGTCCCACTTGGTTATTTTTTGCTATCTGCGGTATAAGCACCTGAATTTGATCATACCAATCGCGTGTCCCGGATAAGAAGCGCGGATGACCACTAAAAATAGGAGTCAATCGACAGATGTAAATTTGTGCTTTGGGATTAACGGATCGTATGGAGTCAATCAGAGTCGCGTAATCCGATGCAAAGGAGTTCTTATAATTTGGCCAGTTTCTCGGATCAGTATCATTGAGTCCCAGGTGTATAATGGCAACATCAGGTTTATAATCCAAGGCTTTTCTGTATTCTTCCGTTTTATAATAAGGTCTATGCCCCTTACGTAAAAGTGTGGCCCCTGAATGACCAAAATTCCTCACTTCAAACCGCTGACCCAGCAAAGCCTGAAGCTGGCCCGGATAAGAGTCCTCTTTAGAATTTCCGAGCCCATAACCAAAGGTTACGGAGTTACCGATACAAGCTACTTTTGTCCGGGGTTGTCCCACTGCAATGGAGATGGAGACCATCAAACCTAAAAGTAGACCTCCTTTTTTTGAAATATAGGTATGCAGCGTGCTGATTAAGGATTTCATTTTCATCATCTATTCATTCAGGAAATAAAAGCGATTACTTCTCCGTTGTTTTGGGTTTGAGAAACAGGAGTTGCAAGAGTAGCGCTAGCAGTACCGCTGCCCCTAATAGTGCAAAGCCTAACCCAAAATGACCTTCATCCTTAAATTTCCCTAACCATTGCGTAATTACTGCTCCAGCAAACACGCCCACCATATTCATAAAACCATAAGCGGTTGCGCGCAATTTTTTAGGAACAACCTGACATAGGATAGGCATATTGTTGGCGTCGAATATGCCGAATCCAATTCCAAAACAGACTGCGGCTCCAACCACCGCAGGTAAGGTCTGGCCTAATCCCAAAAACAATAAAGCTGGTATGGTTAATCCAAGCCCAATTGCACTGGTATAAATGCGGCCGCGGATATGCTTTTGTACCCATCGGTCACTTAGTATTCCGCCGACGATAACTCCAATAAATGATGAGATCGCGATTGTGATGGTCGACAATGGACCAGCTTTGGCCATTGGAATATTCAGGCTATCGGCAAACAAGGTTGGCAACCAATTTTTGATGGCCCAGCCGGGTAAGCTTGGAGCCGCAAAATAAAATAATAGAATCCAAAACGCCACATTGGAAAATAGCAACAATAAACTTTTGGGAAGAGACAATCGTCCTTCCGAAGCAGGCTCCTCGAGGGATGGCTCATGTTTCTTCTCCACAAGCAAGATCGCTAATAGGACCGCATAACATATTCCGATAATTCCAAACCAATGAAAAGCGGTATGCCATCCTTTTGAAGCGGCCAATGTAGCACCAAAACCACCCAAGGCCTGACCTGTATAGAGTCCGGTCATATGTAAGCCAATCGCTAACGATCGATTTTTTCCGGTATGGTAATCCGCGATCAGCGAAAGAGCTGTGGGGATATACAATGCTTCACTAAATCCCATAATCGCCCGTAAAACCAATAGCATTGCATAATCGTGCGCCATCCCCATGCCATACGTTACGGCCGACCACACAAAAAGACTGCCTACGATCAGCCATTTTCTATTACTGCGATCGGCAACGATACCGGCTATAGGACTCATGATACCATAGATGTAAAGAAAAACGGCCATCAATACACCAAAAGTCTCGGCACGCTGCAGCTGTGGAATATCGACCTGCATGGCTTCACGCATAGTTGATAGCATCTGCCGATCCATATAATTCAGCAGAGCTACCCCCCAAAGGAGGGCTACAACGAGCCATGGGTAAAAAGATTTATGTCGTAAAGAAGAGATCATTTCAAGTTTATCAGGTTTATATTGAGTTCTTTATATCTTATTTTTTCAATCCTATTTCTTAGAAAATGTGGCTACTAAAATCTCCGGAGTACGAACGCCTGCCTTAATTTCGCCACTGGGCAAGATGATCATGTCGCCCCAAACAACAGCTGTCGTGGTTACAGGTCCATCCGACGGCAAATCCCCCATCCGCTTCCATTCCGCCGATTTCAGATCATAACGCCATACTGCTCTGCCAAAACCGGGATGATTGATTTGCAATTTATTCTTGGCATCAATCAATTTCTGTCGCCGTGATGGATTTGTTTCCTTTTTAGCATCAAAGATCAGCGCTTCCACCTGATGAAAGGTATTGCCCCGATCTGCACTCAACAACCATATTCCTTGGTCGGGCAATACACAAGCTGTTCCTGCTGCAGCAGGGAAAGGAATGTCGGTCCGTTTGGACCAAGTACTACCACCATCGGTTGAGCACCACAGTTCATGGTATAATGTTGAAGGGCTCTCTGGATGAGCCTTTCTTCCACCAAGCAGATAAAGGCCATTTTGACTATCAGACAACAATTGCAAATGGGAGACTGCATAGGGTAATTTCCCCACACAGACCCATCCTTTTTCAAGATGTGCTAAATCCAATTTTAACACTTGATCCGATACAGCATCAGGCCTTTCACCACCGGCAATAAAAAGTTTATTTCCATGAACTACCGCTCCCATATTAGCCAATGGAAATGGGAGGTTCGGAAAGTCTGACACCGTAATTTTCTTGGTAGAGCCATCATATTTAATCATTCTACAGGCGGCTGTTTTTCCATCAGGAGTCTCTCCACCGATAACCAGCAATCCATCGGGTAGACTTAGGCTGGCACCATAAGCAACCGCTATAGGAAGACTGTCCTGGGCTATTAAGCTCAGTCGTCCCCCTTTTTTTCCGTAAATAAAAACATCTTTTTGGATCTCTTTCGCCCCACCTTCCCAAGGGGGTAAATGCGGGAAATTCGCCCCACCAGCAACCAGGAGACAATCGCCTGTGACACCAGCTATTGGTCCTGCCATACCAATATGCCCCTTTCCATCTTGCATAGCTGGCAATGTAATGCCTTTATGCCATTCCAATCGACCACCCTGTGCATGAACAGCACCTGTAAACAGTATTCCCACAATAACTCCCATCCAATGTTGTTTTGTCATATCTATTTATTCTTGAACCTACAGTTCAGCCTGTAATTTCCCTCTCGATGTAAGCACTCATGATACCCATCTCGAGAGGGAGATCTATTTTACTGTGCACAAAACGTCTGAAAATTAAGTTTGTTCACATCACTCTCAAAGAGTTCAAATTGCTCCGCAGAAATATTCTTTACGGGTAGTCTAAATGCTCCGCAGTCAAGGCCAATCAATTTCATATACGATTTTCCTACTGAAATACCACCATACTTTCCTAACAATGTGATCATATCGATAGATTGCTGCTGCAAAGCATTAGCTTTTTCAAGATCTCCCCGGTCATAAGCCTCTATAAGCTCAAGATATAAAGGTGCAGCGTAGTTATAGGTACTTCCGACAGCTCCTTTGTTACCCAATACCAAAGCGGACAGCATATTCTCATCTCTTCCCCATAACATATCATACTTCCGATCTGCATAATTCAGACAGCTTAGAAAATCCATAAAATCTTCGTGCGTATATTTGATTCCCTTAAAATTTGGTATTACGCCATCAATTTTCTTCAACAGGTCGATCATCTGGAAGTTTCCACCGGTCAATACCGGGATATGATAATAATAGAAAGCCGTATTCGGGGCTGCACTAGCAATTTCGACACAACATTTTGCCAATTGTTCCACATTAGCAGGTTTGAAATAAGATGGTGAAGTAAATGAAACAACATCTACCCCTGCTTGCTCGGCCAGCCTAGCCAATTGTTGGCATTCTTTGATATTCGTTCCGCCAAGAAGCATCATGAGTGTAAATGCATTATCCTCTTTCGTTAATCTGGCCCAAGCAGTCATGACCGCAACTTTTTCCTCAAAAGTCAACGACACCCCTTCTCCGGTAGAGCCACAAATAAAGGCACCCGTTACCCGATTGCGCTTTAACATCGCATAGTATTGCGGAATCAGCTCAAGATTCAATTCTCCGTTTTCATCGAAAGGAGTAAATGGCGCTGCAATTAATCCTGAGATTTTTTGGTCTAGCATATGGTATTTTATATAAATAGTTAACAATATCCTGCCTCAGATCCTCGCATAGCGTTGAGACAGGCTATTCGTTTTTAGGTTCCCTTGTAACCCGGATTTTGCTGATCATTTAATTTAGGATCTGCAGTAAGTGTCCCCAAGTCTATTGGCCATAAGATTTTATGCTTCTGACCATCAATGTTGTTCAATACGCCGACTAAGTTTAAATCTTTACGAAATAACAAAGGCTTTCCAGTGACATCCTGCATGCGTCGCAAATCGAACCATCGCTTGCCCTCGGACACAAATTCTTTCGTACGTTCATAGAAGATCGCTAATTCGTTTGCCTCAAAACTGCCATTTATAAACAAAGGCGCTTTTCCAGCATAGGCGCGGTTACGCACAGCCATGATTTCAGCAGTTGGATCCTCGCCCAATTTATTCTTAATTTCCGCCAACAATAGATAAGCTTCGGATAAGCGATAAACAGGATAATCATCGGTATAGTTACGAACACCGTCTATCAAAGTTCCCAAGAATTTTCTAAATACTACTGCAGATGTATTTCCTTTATTAAAATTCAGAAATGTTGCATTTGCCCTTGTATCAGCTTTTTCATACAATCTATAGAGATCCATTTTATACTCATAACGGATCAAACCTGTAGCCCCGGTCTGAAGAGGATCTTTTGGAATTGCCAGTCCATTATCATCTACATAACCAGTAATATCATCACTTGCTGCATAAATGAAATTACTGAAAAATGAAGTTGCTTCTCCATTTAGGTAACGAAGTACAAAGATCATCTCAGAATTACCTTTCATCGCTGGTACACTGGCAGATTTAAAGGCTTCTGCAAAATTGCTGACGAGCGTATATTTAGGAATTACTTCTTCTATCGCGGCTTTCGCGAGTTTTAATTCCGCAAGACTATTCTCTGGGGCCTTTCCATCCATATCAACTTTGGCCGACCATAAGTACACCTCTGTTTTCAACATTTTTGTTGCTGCCAAAGACCATTGTGCTTTTTGATTTTTAGTCTCATAATTTCCTGAAAACGATTTTTCCGATTTATCAACTTCCGATTTGATAAAGTCTAAGGTTTCTTTTTCCGTTTCTGTTCGCGCTTTGTATGCCTCTTCCGCTGAGGTCGGGGTATTAATTGCGGCTTGTGGTTCTGTCACCAAAGGCACCCGGCCATAGGTTCTAAACAGATAGAAATAATAAAAAGCACGCAGTCCGTAGGCTTGCCCCAAATAATAGCCCTTTTGCACATCTGTCAAATAATCAGCTTTCTCTACCTGATAAATAAAATTATTAACCTGAAAAATTGGCGCGTACAATCCAGCCCAGCCCGATATGCCAGGAGAACTTTCACGAATATCCTGTGTAATTATCCCTGCTGAGTTCAATGATGCTGTTCCTGTAAAACTGGTACCATCTCTTAAGGTTCCCCCACGCAGTTCACCCAAATTCCATAGGTTTTGCTGTTGGCCACGCAATTGAGTATGAAGCCCCAGCATGGCTCCAGCGACCTGCTCATTGCTTTTCCAGAAACTCCCACTGGCAAAGTAATCCTCGGGACTAAGGTCTAGGTCAATTTCTTTACAAGAAGAAAACAGAAAAACTACAAGACCTATATATATAAATATCTTTTTCATAATTTGGAATTAAAATGTTAATTGAAGCCCAAGTATAAATGTTTTAGGAAGAGGGTACCCACCGCCATTTTGCCCAACACTTCCACTTTCAGGGGAGAACAACGTATTTTTTGACCAATAGTGTAAGTTTTGGCCTGTCGCGGAGATGCTTAAATCTTCCATTTTTAATCGGTTAGCAATGGATTTTGGCAATCGATAAGACACATTGATCTCTCTAAATGCCAGATAATTCCCCTTATTATAAAACATACTACTTTCCCGACTGGTATTATTTTTAAATAATTGATCAGCCCAATAATAAGTCGGATATTTTGCGTTTGGATTTTCAGGTGTCCATGTATCAAATACACTTGTTGTCGTATTGAATGTTCCCTGCATCATTCCAAGAAACCAAGCTCTCGGTCCATCATAAGCAACATATCCCAATGCATAATCAAAACGGGTACTCAAACTAATATTCTTCCAGCGTAAAGCAGCCCCAAAACCGCCCGTCCATCTCGGTACTGTATTTCCCATATACACCCTATCATAAGAATTGATTATACCATCCCCATTTACATCCTTCCACATAACATCGCCTAAAGCTAATGGATAGTATAAATTCTTCTCACTGCTGGACATCGCATTATAGACATCAGGATGTACCAATGTACGCGCACCGATCAGATCCTTCAATTGCAAGGCATAGCTATCCAACTGTTCTTTTGTCCGAATGATCCCGATGGCTTCATAAGCATAAGCAACATTCGGGTCTTGTCCCTCCTGATTCCCCCCTACCCAAACGAGTTCTTTGGATTTTGGATCATAAACCTGTAAACCGCCTTGCCTGTTATTTTCAACACCATTAAATGGTAGTTTTAAGATTTTGTTTTTATTGTAGGCCGTATTCCAGTTAAAGCTCAAATCCCAGTCTTTTCTCCGTAGAATTTGATAATTCACCCCAATCTCGACTCCCTGATTCTGCATATCGCCATTGTTGGTCGTAATTGTGGTAAAACCGGCTGAAGATGGTAATGATAGGCTTGCGATCTTATCTTTAGTTGTTCGATGATAATAGGCAAGACTCAAATCAATCTTATTTAAGATTCTGGATTCAAGTCCTACTTCTTTTGTAATCAGACTTTCCCATTTGAGGTTTGGAATTGAAAGCGTAGACATTGTGTACCCCACTTGCCCATCATACTTGTTTGTGCCATATGAACCTTGAAGTGTATAAGATCCGATTCCACTGACATTACCATTTCCCCCATAACTAGCGCGTAATTTTAACGTATTTACGATTTTATCAGTCCCTAAATAATCCTTCAAGAAATCTTCATGATGTAGTGCCCAACCGATTGAAACTCCAGGAAAGGTTCCCCATCGATTATTTAGCAATGTCGAATAACCATCTCTACGTGCAGTCAATGTCAAAAGGTATTTTTCTTTATAGTCATAGTTTACGCGTCCAAAATAGGACATGATACGTTGTCGATCATGGTATGAATCGATACTTCTTTTATTGGCATCTGGACTCGTTAATCCAAGATCCATAAAGTCGTCTGTGGGAGCCCCACTTCCAGCCGCTGTAAATCCATTGTTATAAGTATCAAAAAATTCAGAACCCAACATAGCGTCGATATGATGCGAACTCGCGATTTCAGTTCTGTAATTTAAAACGGCATTATAGGTTTGATTATATATTTTATCATAGGAAGCCGAGGAATTTCTTGTGCGAACATAATTTCCTGGGCTGGCTAGATAGTCTCTATTAAAGGACTCCGAAGTAGATTGGTTGAAAAACCAGTTACCACTTACACGTAAGCTAAGGTTCTCTAAAAAATTAATTGTAAAAGCTTGGGTAAGCGTAAGCTTCTGATTTAGGTTTTTACGAATGAACTTATCGTCATTTACCACAGGATTCCCATCTTGATAATCTCGACCAACGAGTAGATCACCATTGGCGTTCGTACCACGCATTGTTGGAGGAGCCCCCAATGCCCGCGTCATATAGTTTCCTTCTCCGTTAATAGCGTCACGCCATTTTGTATACGCGAAATTCACACCTGATAATGAATGTAGCCAAGGCTTAACTTTATATTCACCATTCAATACAAAAGTTGTACGATCATAAAAAGTATTGATTGGCATCCCTTTCTCATTATATTTCCCCACGCTTCCATAATATTTACCTTTATCGTTCCCACCTTGCAATGCGATATTGTAATCTTGCGTCAAACTAGCATCACGAAGTGCGTATTTAGCATAGTCAAAATCCTTAAAAATTAATTCTTTTCCTGTTACAGGATCAATCATAGTCTGCCATCCCTGTTGCAACAATTCACGATTGGTATCATCGAGCAACATGGTACTCCACACTGCATTGCTCGTAAGATTGCCATCTAAGATATTTCCCTTATCATCCTTATATTTATTCCCCGTACCAAAGGGCCCCACACTCGTCAATTGATTCAACTGGGACGGTTGATATTGCCCCGATACCTGAACACCTTTTCTACTCCAGTTTAAGTAATCTTTGGCACTCAGGAAATCAAAAGGGTTGTTCAATTTATTGACACCAACTTTAGACGACAATGTAATATTGGAAACACCTTCTTTTCCCCTTTTTGTGGTTATCAATATTACACCGTTTGCAGCTCTAGCACCATAAATAGCTGTAGCAGAAGCATCTTTTAAGACATCTATTGATTCGATATCATTTTGATTAATGTCATTAAATCCATTTCTAATCAACCCATCAACAATGACCAATGGGGTACCACCGCCGCCATAGGTAGTTCCGCCACGAAGCACAACTGTGGGTACAGCTCCCGGTCTTCCTGAAGTTTGCTGGACCCGAATACCCGGTATTGTACCCGCCAAAGCAGAAGCTGGGTTCGAACGAACTCCAGTTTCAAGCACTTTTTTATCCAAGCTGCTAACAGACCCCGTTAAATTCGCCTTTTTCATTTTTCCATATCCAACCACCACAACTTCATCCATTTGCTCAACCTTGGACTCGAGTTTGATATCCAATTGATTTAATTGTCCAACTTTTACTTCATATGGTCTATACCCCGTAGACGTGATGACTAAAATAGTATTGGGATTGGTACTGATTGAGAAAGTCCCATCAGCATTTGTCTGCAAAGATTGGTTGGATCCTTTGACTTTTACAGTCACGTTGCCGAGCAACTCCCCTGTCTTTGCATCGGTAATTTTTCCCCGCACCGCATGGTCTTGTGCCTGGGCTAAAAGCAAATTGCCCATCAAAACAGACAGCGTGAGAAGGGTTCGTAATTTTAGGTTTGAATACATATTGGTTTGTATTAAGTATTACATATATACAAATATATAAATTACTAAATGTAAAAAACAAATTTAAATCAAATTATGTATAACATATTAATCACTTTTATTAATTATCTTTGTCTTAATGCGCCTAATGCGCGATATGTAATATATATGGAACCGAATTCTTCGCTGATAGAACATCTTAATACAATTGATACCTCTTCACTAGTAGACCGTGCTGAAAAAGAAATCATCAATCTTTTTGTCAACCAAGGCTTAAAGGTTGGAGATGCTTTACCTAAGGAAATTGAATTGGCCGAAACCCTTGGTGTAAGTCGTACAGTAGTTCGCGAAGCTATGTTGCGGTTACGTATGGTCGGATTGATCGAATCAAAAAAACATCGTGGGGCCGTTCTAACAAGTCCAGATCTCATAAAACCGCTACGCAAATCACTTTACCCAACCATTATGGAAAACAAGACCTTACAGGATCTTTTTGAAATGCGCATGGTGCTGGAGGTGGGTATGGCGGATATTCTTTTTGAACATATACAGGAAAAAGACATTGAGGAGCTGGAAGCGATCGTTGCCAAGGAACCTATAAATGCAGATAATACAATTTTCGACATTGAAACTGAAGTAGCCTTTCACGGTAAGCTTTATGAAATCACTGGAAATACGATTCTCAAAGATTTCCAGAACATGCTGTTACCTGTTTTTCAATATGTCCATAGCAGCGGCTTACTGACTAGTCCCAGTTCATCGAAAAGCTTTATTTCACACCGAGGCCTAGTTGATATATTGAAGGTCGGCAATGCCGAGGTTTTTCGAAATGCCATGCGCAAGCATCTTGACAATCATTATCAGCGACTCTTTTTATATAAGAAATCTATTGGATAATCTGTTTAACATGATTGATTTACAACACTATAAAAAAGCCCAATCATATGATTGGGCTTTTTCTTTAAAGCATCTCCACTTAATCCTTTTACTTGGTTATCGTACAATTTGACACTTTGTTATTCAGACAGCAACAGTACAATGATTCCATGCGGAGGAAGAATGAATTTTGTATTCTGACCAAGGTTTCCTTCATCGCGATGAAGCCATAAATCTCTGACGCGATTTTTTGGAGACAAATTCAGCGCTTTAATATCCAGTTTAAACATCGTTTCTTTGTCCGACCGATTAAGAATTGCAAATGCTTTATGCTTTGGATCTGCCAGATCTTTTTTCCAGACTTCTACCTCACCCGCTTTATGAACGACTTGTGCTTGTTTAAAAGCCTTATCCTGATTCAGAGCTATGAGCTCTTTGTTAGTCAATATAGAAAGTGTCTGTTTCGAGATTTTCCGAAGGTCGTTTCCAGCCATCAAAGGTGAATTCAACATACACCACATCGAGAAATGCGTTTTATCCTCTTCATGAGTCATTCCATTACCCACTTGAAGCATATCCATATCATTATAATGCCCCGGAGAGCTATAGGGATAAAGATTACGATTGAGATCAATAATATGCAACACTGAAGCAAAATTTGGTTGTATATCTTGCGAGATACGCCAGGAATCCACTTGTTTAATTGCCCAGTCACCCGGGAATTGCCAGCGGCAAAGATTAAAGCCTACATCTAGGCGAACAGCCTTCACTGCCGTTATTATTTTTGTATATTGTTCGCGATCATCTAGCTTCATTTCCAATCCACCACACCAATCCACTTTGATGAAATCAAAATTCCACTCTTTAAAAAATAACTGCGCGTCTTGGTCTTCATGTCCATACATCCCTACCCCGATGCCTTTTGGGTCTTTGTCCCAGATAGAACCACAGGTATTTTTTCCACCTTCCGAATACAATCCCGCTTTTAATCCCTTAGAATGAATATAATCGGATAGGGCCCGCATTCCACCGGGAAATTTTGAACGGTCTTCGTAAAGTTTTCCCGCTTGGTCACGCCCCCCGAAATACCCGTCATCCACATTGACATAACTGTATCCCGCATCGTGCAAGCCAGTCGCGACCATGGCATCTGCCTGTTCCCGAATCAACTTTTCATCAATATGGATCCGAAAGCTATTCCAGCTGCTCCAACCCATTATTGGTGGTTTTGCCTCTTGACACAACCCTTTTAGACTCCAAGCGCCTACTAAAGCCCTCAAAAGTATACCCTTAAATAACAACTTAAATCCCATAATTGTAGTATAAAAAAAGATCTGATCTATCCTTTGTTTTTATTTTAATCTGCATCAAAAATACATAGAGACAATGATATGAAAAAGTAAATTCAATCACTCAATTATTTTATGTAATACATAATAATCCTTATCTTAGTCAGCGTTATCACCATCGTGAAATTTACACTATTTTCAAATAGCATAGCTTAAAAAAGCTTGATACATTCAATTTAAACCAAAAAACACAATGAAACTCAGCATCTTTTTATTTGCCGTAATCGCAACACTTCTCTATAAAAATGCTTCTGCACAAAAAATGCCTAATATCATCATCATTATTTCCGATGATCATGCCTATCAAGCAATCGGTGCCTATGGTTCGAAATACGGGAAAACACCACAAATAGACCGCATCGCTGATCAGGGTGCACTATTTAAAAATGCCTTCGTCAACAATTCCATCTGCGGACCATCCAGAGCGACATTATTAACGGGTAAATACAGCCATAAAAATGGATTCAAAGACAATGAAACTTCTGAATTCGACTTTAGTCAGGATCTTTTTGTGAAACAGCTGCAAAACGTAGGTTACAATACCGCTTGGGTGGGTAAAATTCACTTAGGAGACAAACTGCAGGGTTTCAACTATTATGACATTCTTGTTGGGCAGGGAACCTATTTTAATCCAGATTTTATCAGCAAAGAGGGCCGCAAACGCGCTGAAGGGTATGTATCTGATATCGTAACCGAAAAAGCTATTAATTGGCTCGATACGGTAGACGCTGATAAGCCATTTTGTCTAGTCATCGGTCATAAAGCCACACACCGTACCTGGATGCCAGATCCAAAGGACTTCGGCACCTACGATACTGTAAATTTCACCTTACCCGCTACTTTCTACGACAATTACCAAAGTAGGTCGGCAGCAGCATTGCAGGAAATGTCCATTGACAAGGACATGAAAATGGGCTACGATCTCAAAATGTTCAATTCGTTCGAAGACATGATGGCCGACGGTAACTTCAAGCGGATGAACCAAGCTCAAAAGGATAGCTATATCGCCTATTACCGGCCCATTTATGAACAACTAAAGCAAGGTAATTTGACGGGCAAGCAACTTGCAGAATGGAAGTTCAGACGTTATATGATTGATTATCTCAATACTGCCCAATCTATGGACCGCAATATAGGGAAAGTACTAGATTATCTGGATCAAAAACCACTCAGTGAAAATACAATTGTAATCTATCTTTCAGACCAAGGTTTTTATATGGGTGAGCATGGTTGGTTCGACAAACGTTGGATGTATGAGGAATCTTTTCGTACCCCAATGGTCATGCGGTACCCAGCCCTATTACGCTCAAAATCAACCATAAACGCCAAAATTGTCAACGCTGATATAGCTCCCACGCTATTGGAGTTAGCTGCTATCAAAAAACCGAAAGACATGCAAGGTGAATCTTTTGTACATGTCCTGAAAAATAACAAAGAGGAACATCGAAAAGATCTTTTCTATCATTATTTTGAAAATGGAGAACATGCCGTGAGCCCCCATTTTGGTGTTCGTAATGACCGTTATAAATTGATCCGCTATTATAAACGAATTGAAAATTGGGAACTCTTTGACCTCCAAAAGGACCCCAATGAACTCCATAATGTTTACAAGGATCCTGCCTATCAAAGCGTCGTCAAACTGATGAAAAAGAAACTGATCACACAAATGCGCCAATTTGATGACAAAGAAGCAGAAGCTATTTACAAAATCAACATCGACTAATGATGCCATCAGGGTATCCGATCTATTGGATGCCCTTTTTTTATTGCTATACGTTCCTTCAAGATGTTTATTGAAATGCTGCCTATATAGTTAAGTCCAATAGGGTCATTGTAAATAGGTTGTTTTGCAGACACATAATCTTAAAAAAATTGCAATAAATAGAATCCGTAATCGATTGTCTTCATATGTGTCCTAAATAAATTTTAGGATTGGATTTCTGTGGTACAAGCATAGCTTTTTTCATCATTTCGATATTGACCCCTATTTTTCAATCTG
>NZ_JBNPWQ010000020.1:0-116859 GCF_050433745.1 Sphingobacterium sp. HSC-15S19 | reverse complement strand
AATCTCAGATGATCAGGATAATGAATGATTTTTTTTGCATATTAGTGGTGGCATTTTAATGAGAATCAGTGGGGGCATTCTGATGAGAATTAACATTCTGCAGATTTTGCTACCATTATAAAACGAAGTCGCGGTGTTGCTGACAAAATGAGTAAAGGCGTTCAGTTTCTGATGAGAAAGAATAAAATTGATGTCATTAGCGGTGTTGGTAAAGTTATCTCCAAAAATGAAATAACTGTTAAAGGGTCAGATGGAAAAACAGCAACTTATCAGGCAAAATACATCGTTCTTGCTACAGGTGCACGAGCTAGAGAATTGCCAAATCTTCCAATAGATGGTAAAAAAATCATTGGCTATCGTGAGGCAATGGTATTACCTGAACAACCCAAATCCATTATCATTGTGGGAAGTGGAGCGATAGGTGTAGAATTTGCCTATTTCTATAACAGTATAGGTACTAAAGTGACTGTAGTGGAATACTTGCCTCGTATTGTTCCTGTGGAAGATGAAGATATTTCGAAAGAATTGGAAAAAGCCTTTAAGAAAAAAGGAATTGAAATAATTACCAATGCTTCTGTAGAAAAAGCAGATGTTTCAGCTACAGGAGTAAAAGCTACAATTAAAAAGACGGATGGTAGTGGCGAACAGGTATTGGAAGCGGATATACTGTTAAGTGCTGTAGGCATTGTAACAAATCTTGAAAATATTGGTATTGAAGAGTTGGGGATTAAAACAGAACGTGGAAAAGTGCTGGTAGATGAAGGGTGTAAAACCAATATAGATAATATATATGCAATCGGCGATATTATTCCTGGTCCTGCGTTGGCTCACAAAGCGATGAAAGAAGCTGTAATTTGTGCCGAAGCTATAGCTTTTAAAGAAAGTAAATACGACCATCAACCAACGCCTTTAGATTACGGAAATATGCCAGCATGTACCTACACTGGACCTGAAATTGCTTCGGTTGGTCTAACCGAAAAGCAGGCACGTGAGGCGGGAATGGATATTAAAGTAGGTAAATTTCCATTGATGGCAAGTGGTAAAGCGAGTGCAGTAGGTGCTACTGATGGTTTTGTAAAAGTGATTTTTGATGCCAAGTATGGAGAATGGATTGGAACGCATATGATTGGCTATAATGTAACGGAGTTGATAGCTCAAACCACAACTGCGCGTAAATTGGAAACAACATGGCACGAGCAATTGGATACTATCTTTCCACATCCAACTATGAGTGAAGCCATAAAAGATGCTATTGAAGATGCCTTAGGTGAGGCAATACATCTATAAATAAATACAAAATACTTTTAAATTTATCTTTAAATTGATTGATTATGAAAAACAGACTAAACTGTTGGAAGTGTGTACTGTTACTGTCTTCACTTCTCGGATTGTTGATACAGATCTAAAATCCAGATTTGGTAATTTTTAAGAAGGCAGATATTTTCATCTGCCTTTCCTCTATCTATTAATTCAATTATTAAAAAAGTCACGGAATATAAAACGTGACTTTTTTAATAAGAATAAACGAAATTAGTCTTAATTTAGAGTAGCTACTAGTGAAACTTCTAATTTATAAGCTTTTCCTACCGGACACATAGCTTTTGCTTGTTCTGCATAGTTTAAAAATTCTTCTTCATTTAAACCTGATATTTTTGCATTTAGCACTAAATCAGAGTTCGTAATATCGAAGCTGGTTGCTGTTATTGTACAAGATGTTTCTAAAGATTCTGCCTCAATCCCTTTGCTTGTAAGTATATAGTTTAACGTCATTGTATAACATGCAGCGTGTGCTGCGGCCATCAATTCTTCTGGATTTGTAGCGGTATTTTCTCCTTCAGATTTATTGTGTTTAAAAACACTGCTTCCAATGGCTGAATGTGCTGCATCGAAATTACCGCTTCCATTTTTAAAATTACCTTGCCACTTAGCTGTTACTTTTGCTTTCATTTTTAAATTTGTTTTAAATTACTTGACAAAATTACTATCTAAAAAACGTGTCATCAATGCATATACTTCATTCTTAATAGGACTTTTTTCCTTTAACGAACACTTTAAAGAGCGTTTCGGAAAGAAAGGGGGGGTAGACCCGTTTGAGATTTGAAAAATCGCACAAAATAGGAGTAGTCTTCATACCCGAGATAATCAGCAATTTCTTTAATGCTTAAGGTTGTATTGGCAAGTAACCTTTTAGCCTGAAGAATAATTCTTTGCTTAATAATGATGCTTGGTGCTACCTGTTTTTCAGATACAATTTTTTTATTGAGGTTTTTAGGTGTGATATTCAGCATATTTGCATAGTCAGAGACATTATGGTGCTTTCGATAATGAAGCTCGACCAATTGACTGAATTTTCTAGCTAACTCCTTATCATATGAAATGATTTGACTATCATTATTTGATTTTATCAAAGTTCTGGTTGCTGAAATGATTATTTGTTTGATGTATGTTTTTATCATTTCTTCAGCCCAAAAATCTTTTTGATTAATTTCTCTTTTTATAGACGAGATTAGTTTTAAGAAAAGTATGTCCAGATTCGTCGACAAATTTAGATAAGGCATCTCGAATACATTATCAAAAAGGAGCCCGTCACAAGCAAGCTCTTTATCATGGAAAGCTATGCAATAAAAATCAGGATTGAAATAAATAATACTTCCTCTAGATTCCTTGGATATTTGAAAATGCTGACCAATACTGAAGAAAAGCAAGACGTTTTCTGTAAAGCTGTACTCTACGAAATCCACAATAATGCTACCGTTTTTCTCCATATAAATGATTTTATAGTAATCTTCCAGCAGCGTATTGCTATTTATCCTATTTCCAGATTTATCATCAAAATCCAGATATCCTATCGATTGTCTTTTATTTAATCCGGCATCCATTTTTTATCAATTTATGAGTATTAGTCCGAAGGTTTGTCATTAATAACAAAGCCCTTAAAAGATTTAGGGCTTTGTATATATTAAACTAAAATTACACATTATACATTACAAGGTACCTCTGCGTTCCTGTTCTCTTTCAATTGATTCAAAAAGAGCCTTGAAGTTTCCTGCACCAAAACCTCTAGCTCCCATTCTTTGAATAATTTCGAAAAAGAATGTAGGTCTATCCTGAATCGGTTTGGTAAATATCTGTAACAAATAACCTTCTTCGTCAGCATCAATCAGAATTCCCAGTTTTTGCAATTCATTTAAATCTTCCTTGAAATTGTCGGCATGAGCTTTGATGCGATCCGGTATAGCATCATAATATGCCTGTGGCGGAACGGATAGGAACTCTACACCTCTTTTTTTCATTTCTTCTACCGTTTTAATAATATCATCGGTAGCCAAAGCTAAATGCTGTACACCGGCGTCTTCATAAAAATCCAAGTACTCTTCTATTTGAGAACGCTTTTTACCTTCAGCAGGCTCGTTAATCGGGAACTTAATTCTTCCATTACCATTTGCCATAACTTTTGACATTAGGGCAGAATATTCAGTAGAAACCTGTTTATCGTCAAAAGATAAGAAATTAACAAATCCCATTACATCTTCAAACCATTTTACCCATGTATCCATTTCGTTCCATCCTACATTTCCAACCATATGATCAATAAATTTCAGACCAACAGGTTCCGGATTATAGTCTGATTCCCATTTCGTAAATCCAGGTAAAAAGATTCCTTTATAATTTTTACGTTCTGTAAACATAAAAACTGTTTCACCATATACAAAAACACCAGCTTGGATTGCTTCTCCGTGTTCATCTGTAGTAACGGTAGGTTCCATAAATGGCTTTGCTCCACGTTTGGTAGTTTCTTCAAATGCACTTTTGGCATCCTCCACCCACAAAGCAACTACTTTTATTCCGTCTCCATGTTTTTTCACATGTTCCCCGATTGGAGAAGAAGAGTTAAGTGCAGTGGTCAGTATAATACGGATCTTGTCTTGTTTTACCACATAAGATACTTTGTCTTTTACTCCGGTCTCTAACCCTGCATAAGCTTCAGATTGGAATCCATAAGCCGTTTTGTAATAATGCGCTGCCTGAAGGGCATTCCCTACATAAAATTCTACATAATCAGTTCCTAATAGTGGAAGAAAGTCTTGTGCTCCTTCAAATATTTTTTCTAAACCGTATTCAACGCTTTTTAATTTATTTGTCATTGTTTTTTATTTTTATAATATGATTTTGATACATGATTTGTGTACACTTGATGAAGTGTAGTTGCATTTAGAACTTGTATACCAGCTATAACATAGCACGATGCAAAACCGATAGAAAGGTTTTGATAGACATTTTATAATTAGTTATTCCTCTGTAAATGTATTTCACTTATTTATAACAAACACTATAATCAGTAAAAGTCACAAAACAAACCCGAAATATTACAAGTGGAACTATTTTATGGTAAATAATCAGTAAATGTCATAAATCAAACAAGGAATATCACAACCAATATTACCTGTTATCTTATGAACTTTGTACTCAAGAAATACAATTAAAAAGTTCAAAACAATGGAAAGCAAAAACCTTCAATTCAAGACAAACCTTAACTGTGGTAACTGTGTTGCTAAAGTACAGGGTGATTTAGATAGCGCTAATGGTATCAGCGAATGGAATGTAGATACTACAAATAGTGATAAAGTCCTTACGGTTAAATCGGAAGGAATCAGCGAAGACGAAATCGTTACAATTATTAAGAAAAAAGGGTTTAAAGCCGAACCTATTTCACAATAATATAATAAGCAATTCATTAATCATAAAAAAGAGATAAAAAATGAAAAAGTTAATAATAGCAATAACCGTAATGTTGTTTGGATTTTCTGCCTTTGCACAAAACACAAACAATCTGTTAAACAGTTACATCAGTGTAAAAAACGCTTTAGTAAGTAGTGATAGCAAAGCAGCGAGCACCGCAATTTCGGTTTTCAACGATGCAGTAAAAGGTGAAGATAATTTTTCACAGAAAACTGATCTGTTAAAAGCGACAGAAAAATTAAACAAGGCTGGAAACAATATTGAAAAGCAAAGAGCAGCTTTTAACGATGTTTCTACTATAATGTGGAAACTGGTAAAGTCGTCTGATAAAGTAATTCAACCTGTTTATTATCAGTATTGTCCTATGAAAAAAGCATATTGGTTGAGCAAAGAGAAAGATATTAAAAATCCTTATTATGGCTCATCAATGCTTACCTGTGGCAAAGTTGCAGAAACTAAATAATAAAAACCTTTAAGGCATTGCTTATTGAGCAATGCCTTTTAATCTTTGTATAACCAATGCGATTTTTAAAATGAATAATAAAAAATTTCTTCACAAAAAGTTGTTGCTGCTAACTCTGTTAGCGCTCTTCATATCACAGGTCGGTATAGCCCAAAAAGTAGTACGTTACGATTTGTATGTAAAAGATACCATCGTAAACTATGCAGGCAAAGAAAAAAGAGCAATCGCTGTAAATGGGCAAATACCAATGCCAACACTTGAATTTACTGAAGGCGATACGGCAGAAATAGTGTTACATAATCAACTTAAAGAAAGTACCTCATTGCATTGGCACGGATTATTTCTACCCAATAAAGAAGACGGAGTTCCTTTTTTAACGCAAATGCCAATTGAACCTGGTGAAACCTTTACGTATCGTTTCCCTATTATTCAAACTGGAACGCATTGGTATCATTCTCATTCAGGATTGCAAGAACAGATAGGTATGTATGGGAGCTTTATCATGCATAAGAGAGCTGATGATAAAACATTTAGAAAAGGGATTGACGATTTGCCAGAAATACCCATTATGTTAAGTGAATGGACAAATCTTAAGCCGGAAAACGTTCATCGCATGCTACATAACGCAAGCGACTGGTTCGCTATACAAAAAGGAGCTACTCAAAGTTATGCAGAAGCTATTCGTACAGGAAATTTCAAAACAAAACTGAAAAATGAATGGAAACGTATGATGGCGATGGACGTAAGTGATGTTTACTACGACAAAGTATTGATGAATGGAAATCATTTGACAGATTTAAAATCAATTGATGGTAAACCTTTGAAAGCAGGTGATAAAGTACGTTTGCGCATTTCTAACGGAGGTGCATCGTCCTACTTCTGGTTAAGATATGCTGGTGGTAAAATGACAGTGGTGGCTAGTGATGGAAATGACGTAGAACCTATAGATGTTGATCGTCTAATAATTGCGGTTTCCGAGACCTATGATGTGGTGGTTACCATTCCCGAAGATGGTAAAGCTTATGAGTTCATGGCTACAACAGAAGATCGTACCCAATCTACGAGTTACTTTATCGGGAATGGAGAGAAAACAATGGTGGGTGCCATGCCTCGTCTTAAATATTTTGAAGGCATGAAAATGATGAACGATATGATGAAAATGAATGGGGACCTTGATGATATGGGAATGAATATGAGTTGGAATCAAATGGATATGAATGTCGTTATGTATCCAGAGATTACGGGCGAGGAAAAGAAAAAAGTAAAGAAAATGGACGAAGCTATGGATCATAGCAAAATGGATCATGGAGATATGAACATGAAGCAAAGTGCTGAAAAAACCGATCATAGTCAAATGAACCATGGTGAGATGAATATGAATGAAGATCCAAATCGCTATAATGCGAATGCATTAAGCGAGATTGTAACGCTTAATTATGCCATGCTGAAATCTCCAAATAATACTGAACTACCTAAAAATGCACCCGTAAAAGAATTGAAGTTTACATTGACCGGAAATATGAACCGTTATGTATGGAGTATGGATGATAAAGTACTATCTGAAAGCGATAAAATACCTGTAAAGAAAGGCGAAGTATTGCGCATTACACTCTATAATAATTCGATGATGCGACATCCTATTCACTTACACGGATTCGATTTTAGATTACTAAACGATAAAGGAGAAAACGCTCCGATGAAAAACATCATTGACATTATGCCGATGGAAACCGATACCATTGAATTCCTCGCAAATGAAGAAGGTGATTGGTTTTTTCATTGTCATATATTGTATCACATGATGGCAGGTATGAACAAAGTTTTTGCTGTGGGTGATTATAAAAACCCTTATTTGCCCAATAAGGATAAAGCCTATAAAATGTTACAGCGTGAAAGTAATATGATCCATTTTATGGCTCAGAATGATTTTGCGACCAATGGTAATGACGGTGAAATGATGTTTATGAATGCTCGATATAGTTTGGGTACAGAATGGAGATTAGGTTACAATGATATGCACGGTTACGAAGTGGAAACTCATTTTGGTCGTTATATAGGAAAAATGCAATGGTTGATGCCTTTTATTGGTTTCGACTGGCGTTATCGTAAAATGGGAATGGATGAGCATGAAAAAAATCTTTTTGGACAAGTAAATAAAAAAGATAAACGAGGAGCATTTAGTCTTGGTGTTATGTATACCTTACCTATGTTGGTTAATGTACAAGCGGAGGTATATCACGATGGTATTTTTCGTGTTTCGCTAATGCGAGAGGATATACCTCTTTCCAAAAGATTGCGAGCAGGGTTTATGGTAAATACGGATATGGAATATATGGCAGATTTGCGATATATCCTTACAAGACATATCGGTGTGAGAACACATTATGATAGCGATATGGGCTTTGGAGTAGGTTTATCAGTTAATTATTAATATTAACAACAAAGGGAAATAAAAACGGTTATTACATTACGTCATAACCGTTTTTTATTTTACACAAGTACGGAATAATCAGTAAACCTCATAAATCAAACAAGAAATATCACAACAAGAAGATTAAACTAATTTGACAATTTTGTATTGTAAATTTTTAAGATTATGACAGCTAAAATAAAATGGAATAATGTATACCTCTTGTTTTTATCACAAGCATTATTTCAGACCGCATCGATATTAGTCATTACACTTTCAGGAATTGTAGGAATGGTTATGGCTTCTGATAAAAACATGTCAACCATTCCAGTTGCGATGATTACAGTTGGCGCAGCAGCTATGATGATTCCAGCGTCAATAATTATTAAAAATTTAGGTCAAAGGAAAGCCTTTATGATTGGAACATTGATAGGCGTTCTTGCTGGCTTAGTTTCTTGGTATGGAATTGTTCAGAATTCGTTCTGGATTTTTGCTATTGGAAATATGTTGATTGGCGCTTATCAAGGGTTTTCACAGTATTATCGTTTTGCGGCTGCAGATTCTGTGCCGGATAATGCAAAGAGTAAAGCCATTTCTTTTGTGATTGCCGGAGGTGTCGTTGCAGCATTTGCGGGACCTAATTTGGCAAGATTTACACAGCATTTGGGAAGCATGCCTTATGCATATTCTTTTTTTTCTATTGTACTTTTAAGTGTCTTGGCATTTGGAGTAGTTTCGTTACTTAAATTTCAAGCAAAGCCGGTAGCTCGAAATAATGAATCTTTAAAAAAAGGTCGTTCATTAAAAGAAATTTTCAAAAGTAAAGATGCCGTTTTAGCTGTGCTTTCATCAGCTACAGCATTTGCGGTGATGGGAATGTCTATGACGGTTACGCCTATTGCAATGCATGGTTTCGGTCATAGTTCTGATGATTCGGCAACTGTAATTCAATGGCATGTGTTAGGTATGTTTTTGCCCTCATTTTTTACAGGCATCCTCATTCAGAAATTTGGAGTTTATAGAATCATTACAACTGGATTGTCGATTTTGTTTCTCTATATTTTCATTGCTCTTTCTGGTACCGATTTTACACATTTCGTATCGGCATTATTTATTGTTGGTTTAGGTTGGAACTTCTTGTTTATTGGTGGATCCGCATTATTAACACAAGTATATAGACCTGAAGAGAAAGAAAAAACACAAGCATTTCATGACTTCACGGTTTTTGCAGTAATCAGTATTGCCAGTTTTTTTGCAGGAAGTTTATTTAATAATTGGGGCTGGAATGGCATTAATATTGTTTTAATTCCAATGCTTCTTATTACATTAATTGCGGTAATTAAAATTACAATGACAAATAAGAGCGCGCACGAGAATCAGTAAAAATCACAATTATCTTCCAAAAAATCGTAACTAATAAAAACGAAATAATAAGGAACTTTGTAATTAGAAAAGAATCAAGTTATAATATCAAAATAATTAACGTTTTAAAAAAAAATATTATGAATACACAACATCAATCCAGCAGCGAAAATATATTTATTTGCCCTATGCACCCAGAAGTCAAAGGGAATAAAGGTGATAAATGTTCAAAATGTGGAATGAATTTAGTTCCAGAAAATAAAGGAACAGCAAAACATTTTGATGTGATTATATCTTCTGAACCTGAAGTTATTGAAGCAGGGAAATCGACGCAGTTTAAAATCATTGTAAAGAACGAAGATAAAGTTGTGTCATTAGAAGAAGTACATGAAATGAAAATGCATCTTCTAGTTGTGAATGAAGAACTAACTTGGTTTGACCATATCCATCCCATTGAACAAGAAGACGGTTCTTATCTTATTGATGAAATATTTCCAACTGCTGGGGACTACTTATTTTTTGTAGATTATAAGCCTGAGAACGAGGAAGGGAATGTTTACAAACATTCGTTAAATGTAGTAGGAAATACTACAGAAATAGCACAGTTAGATACAAATGCAAAATTTGAATCGGAATCAGATGGTTATACTGCCAAATTATTGAATGGTGCAGATTTGAAAACAAATACAAGCCAGCCATTGCAATTTGAGATTCTAAAAAATGGTAACAAGATTAATGACGCTGAATTGCAAAACTATTTAGGAGCAAAAGCTCATATTGTAATGATAAGCAAAGCTGAAAAAGAATTTTTGCATATTCACCCAATGTCTAATGAAAGTTATCAGATTTATGCAGAAACACTAATCAAGAAACCAGGTTTATATAGAATGTGGATGCAATTTAAGATTAGTAATAAAGTGCACACTGTAGATTTTACGGTACATGTTGCTGAGGGTAACAAAACGAGCGAAGGTCATAATCATCATCACAAACACTAAAAAAAATCAGTAAAAATCGTAAATCAAACAAGGAATATCATAATAAAAAAAATAAGAAAATACAGAATTTTGTAGTATAAATATACATTATAAATAAATTAAAAAATGGAAAATAAAGAATTTCAATTCAAGACAAACCTTAATTGTGGAGGATGTGTATCAAAAGTAAAAGCAGATTTTGACAGTGCGGAAGGTATCTGTGAATGGAATGTAGATACAGCTAATAATGATAAAATCTTAACTGTAAAATCAGAAGGAATTACAGAAGATGAGATCATCGCTATCGTTAAGAGAAAAGGATTTAAAGCAGAACCTTTAGCAGAGTAATTTATCACTCTATATTTTATCCTGAGAGTGATAATGGATAGTATTCTTTTAAATAATTGTACTATCGCAATTTAAAATGAGGTAATTTATTGTAGGATGCCTGCAATTATTACCTCATTTTATTTTTTATGCCAGTTTTTAAATTTAAAATCCTTGTTTTAATGATAGATTATTGCCATTCTTTGATGAATGAATTGGATGATAGAATAACTGAACTGACTTACGAGCATAGCAATAACTCGTTAGAGTTGTATGAAAATGCTATTGTATTAGTTTTACAAAGGCTTGATTCGGCAAAGGAATATGTCAAGAAAAAAGGATTCAAAGATGAAGATGAAGAAATATTCTTTTTCAAACAACTTAAACCTCAGTTAGTTTCAAAATTGATATATTTAAATTCTATATATAAAATTGAAACAAAACGGCCCAGAGGAGGTGATAAAATTATTAAACAATATCTCAATCTTGAGCTTAGTAAGATCAAGCGTTTTTTTGATGCTAATTTGGAATTTTATAAATACTACAGAACTAATAGCACCCATTTAGATAAAAAATACTTTATCAGAGGAAATCATGATATAAAATTAAGCTTAGATACTTATTATTTTGAAGCAGATCATAAATTTGCAACCTCACACGATTATAAAGTAGCTAAAATTATTGCCAACGATTTAATACAGGTATATCTTGAAGACCAATTGAATAACAATAATAAAAAACATATATCAAAAAATTTAAGTTTAAATTGGACTGGTAGTAAAACAGCTTTGGTTGAGTTAATCTATTCTCTACATTCCAATGGTTCAATTGAAAATGGTAATATTGATATTAAGGTTATAGCAAAAACATTTGAGAATATGTTTAATATTGATTTAGGAGACTTCTATCATTCTTATTTAGAATTAAAAGGAAGGAAGATAAATCGAACCAAATTTCTCGATAGTCTTCGCGATGCACTTATCAAAAGAATGGATGAGCAGGACGAAAAATGAAAACAGAGTTTAAATGTGTGACATTTCATACACTAAATGAAGTTATGTATGTATAGTTATATAAAAATTAAATGCTGTAAATACAATTTACTAAATTATTACCAATAACATTTTTAGCGTTTATAGAACTCATATTATTTGCAAATACTGATTAAATTAATCTTTTATGCTTTAAAATTGTCTTATAATTTTAATTAAAGTATTGGCATAGAGTTTTTTATAAATTATTTCGAAATTTTCGCAACGAAATTGTTGCTTTGTATTACTATAAATGCATATTTTTGCACCGTTAATAAAAAAAGATAAAGTTCATTTACTTGAATTTTCTATGATATTAAAAGTCAATATCGGACAACAACAGTTTTAAATCATTAATAAAATGGTTCGAAAATTGTCCCGACAGGACGACTTAAAAGCTCTAACGAACGTTAGAGCTTTTTTTGTTTCCTTCCTTTTATTCGTCCCGCAAGCTGTTTACAGGATTAGCTACGGCTGCTCGAATGGCCTGCCAGCTTACCGTAATCAATGCGATACCTATTGTTACCAGTCCTGCGAGCACAAACATCCACCATTGGATTTGGATGCGGTAGGCAAAGTCTTCCAACCATTTGTTCATGACTAGCCAGGCAATCGGCGAGGCAATTATCAAGGCAACTAATACGGGTTTTATAAAATCTCTGGACAATAAAGTAGTAACGCCCGATACCGAAGCGCCCAGCACTTTTCGGATTCCAATCTCTTTGTTTCGTTTGGCGGCCGTAAAAGAGGCTAAACCATATAGGCCCAGGCAAGCGATAAATATGGCCAATCCGGAAAAAAGACTGAGTATACGTTGTTGCCTCAGATCGGTTTTGTATAGCGTGTCGAATTTCTGGTCCAAAAAGCTGTATTCAAAAGGGTATAAAGGAGCTACTTTCCCAAATGCAGTTTTAATAGTTTTTAGCGCTGCAGGGAAATCTTTTGTGTTTAAGCGAATGAGGGTTACCCTTAGATCATCAGAAGGAGCAATAACTAATGCATCCATGTTTTCTTTTAGAGATAGGAAGTTAAAATCATCTATTACACCAATGATTTTTCTGGGGGATTGATCGCGGATCGTATTTTTTATCCATTTTCCAATGGCCTGTTCGGGGGTAAATCCGAGCATCGATGTTGCAGTACGGTTAACTAATACAGCGCTAGTGGAGTCGGTGGGGTATTGCGCTGAAAAGTTTCGGCCTGCAATTATTTTGAGGTTCAGCGTGCTTACATAGTCGAAATCGGTGAATTCCGTCCTTGATCTCCACTTCTCCCCATTTTTACTCTCCACTTCAAACGTATGGCTATCGAAGAAGCCTCCTGGTTCACCCGACATAAAGGAGACCGATGCAATATCACTGCTCACAGATAATTCGTTTTTGAATGTACGAAGGTTGTTGTACAGTTCTTCATTGTCTATTGGAATAACCACAGTCTGTTGGTTGTCGTAGCCGAGTCCTAGTTCTTTCACATATTTCATCTGCTTGGAGATAATCAGTGTACCGATGATAAGTAAAATGGATATGCTGAATTGGAACACAACCAGCGTATGTCGGAACAGTGTGCCGCCCTTGCCCAAGCGCAATTTACCTTTTAATGCCTGTATAGGGGAGAAGGTTGAAAGGTATAAGGCAGGGTAACTTCCGGCTAATAGCCCTACTATGACAATAATTGCAATCAAAAAAATATAGATTGGCCATGAATTCCATGGGACCGTTAGGGTGTATCCCAATAGTTGATTATATACAGGCATGAGTAGTTGCAGTAGACATATGGCGAGTATGCAGGATATGGTGGTTAATAAAATGGATTCTCCGATAAACTGCCCCATTAATTGAAGACGTTGTGCTCCAAGTACCTTTCTTAAACCAACTTCTTTTGATCGGTCAACTGCACGTATTGTCGAGAGATTCATGAAATTGATGCAGGCGATAATCAATATAAGGATGGCGATGGAGAGAAAAATGTAAATAACTTTCTTGTCACCATGTTTTGCGCTGTCAAATGCGCTGTGGGATTCAAGATAGACATCTTTTAGCGGTGTAAGGGCAAGATCAAAATGGATACCCATATTGGTAGAAACTGCTTTCATATGCCTATTCATGAAATCGGGAAATTGCTTTTCCAGTTGCCTAACATCTTTATGTTCGTCAAGTAGGATGTAAGTGAATAAATTGTTGTTTTGCCAAGCTTTGAACGGTTCGGTATTGATATAATTGGATAATGGAATGATAAGATCAAATTCCAGATGCGAATTGACCGGAAGATCTTTTGCAATCCCGGTAACGGTTAATTGTTTCGTTTTATCAAGCTGTAGTATTTTACCGATGGGATTCTCATCTCCAAAATATTTTTTCGCAGTTTTTTCCGTTAATACAACACTTGTTGGATTTTTTAAAACAGTCATTGGATTTCCCTTGATGAGCGGAAAACTAAATAGTTCAAAGAAATCGTCATCTGCAATAAAGAGTTTCTTTTCATTGAATGCGATATTGCCAAAAGAGAATAACCCATTGGCAGGCATTACCCGTACAGCTTTTTTGATATCATCCGGATAATCGGTTATTAAGGCGGTGGCATAGGGTGCAGATAAATAAGGAGCGCGGTCTTTGGTGTTGTCAAAGCCACGCATGACCCGATAGATCCGGTCACCTTGGCTGTGAAACTTGTCAAAGCTAAACTGATTGGCGATAAACAGGAATATCATTGCGCAGACGGTGATGCCTATTGTTAAGCCAAGGATATTGATAAAGGAAAAAACCTTGTTCTTAATAAGGTTTCTCCAGGCGATTTGGAAATAGGTCTTTATCATACTTTTTGTTATAAGTGTTCATTCTGAACTTATGGTAATCAATCCCGTTGAAGGATAGGTTGATTTCTATTTTTGAAAAAATGTGCAATGAGTCAATTTCAAAAAAGCGGCCAAAGGGCTAAAGTGTTTTTAGTCAATAGATTGTATTCTTTCTTTTTGTGGTTAAAGTGTTTGGATTCGAACACTTCATGTTCATATTCGAACAGGCTACAGTTGGGAGGTCAAAAAGATTTTAATTGACAGGTGAGCGCTTGATCGAAGTGACAAATATTCGAAATAGCATTAGATTTGATGTATAAAGGGGAGCTATGTATCGTCAGGGCAAAGAGTATGTCGCAATATAACAACTTGTTAGTTTTATTTTATGTTTTTCATTTGCAAATAATTTGTAAGAAGCGTATATTTGTGCCACACAAAACAAAGGTGATACCTTTTCGGGGTGTAGCGTAGCCCGGTATCGCGCCACATTTGGGATGTGGAGGTCGTAGGTTCGAATCCTGCCACCCCGACTAGAAAAGCTCTAACGAAAGTTAGGGCTTTTTTCGTTTTGGGGCAAGAAGGCGAACCTACAGCCTTAGGATATTATTGAGTTTGATCCGGAGGAGACTCAGTCAGGGCCTGCCAATCCCACTATTTCAGCTAGCTAAGCGTTAACTTCGCTATTCAGGGCAGTCATGCTGGTTTTTAAAATTATTTTGGATCGAAATCGATATGTGTTTTAAATGTTTTGTAAATTATTTTACAATAAGTCAGCTTGTTAGGTGTTATGTAGAGAATATTTTTGAAAAAAACATATTTTTAATTTACTTTTGTGCCACACAAAACAAAGGTGATACCTTTTCGGGGTGTAGCGTAGCCCGGTATCGCGCCACATTTGGGATGTGGAGGTCGTAGGTTCGAATCCTGCCACCCCGACGAGAAAAGCTCTAACGAAAGTTAGGGCTTTTTTTGTTTCAGGGCATTAAGGCGAACTTACGGCCGGGTGCATTCTTCGCATTTTTTAACATTATATCCTTGTAAACCCGCTGTTAAACAGTTAAATTGCTTGAAATTTATTGTCAATTAGAATATAAACATAAATAATATGAACAGAAAAGCGGCATTTCTTTTAGGAATTTTGGCCTCTTGTGCATTACCGCAAGTAACCTTTGCTAAACATTCAATCGGAGAATCCAGTCATTATCAACAAGACGTAGAAGGCAAAGAGCTGATTGGTCGATGGGACATCGAAGTTGATATTAATGGTACCCCTGCACCATCCTGGTTGGAGGTAAAATTGTCGGGCTATAGAACTTTAGTCGGTCATTATGTGAGTACTTCCGGAAGTGCTCGGCCAGTTTCGCAGGTGTTTTATGAGAAAGGAAAGTTTAGATTTGCCATCCCACCTCAATGGGAAGGCGGAAAGATGAATCTAAGTGTTGAAGGAGAGATTGTAAACGGTGTATTGCAAGGGACAATAACAGAGCCTGATGGGAAAACATATCGCTTTAAAGGTGTTCGTGCTCCGGAGCTGAAGCGAACAGCTGCAGTAAAATGGGGTAAGCCCATTCAGCTGTTCAACGGCAAGGATCTGTCAGGATGGAAAGCTACCGGTAAAACGAATCAGTGGGTGGTGAAAAACGGAATTTTGACTAGCCCGCAATCTGGTTCTAATTTGGTCTCTGAGCAAAAATTTGAAGATTTTAAATTACATGTTGAATTTAAAATTCCAGCAGGAAGTAATAGTGGTGTCTACTTAAGGGGCCGTTATGAGGTTCAGATAGAAGATAGCCCCAAGGATGCACATCCTAATGCTGTGCTTTTCGCAGGGGTATACGGCTTCTTAGCTGCAAATGAAATGGTCAATAAAGGAGCCGGAGAATGGCAAACCTATGATATTACATTGGTAGGACGTCTAGTGACGGTTGTGGCAAACGGAAAGACTGTTATCAGTAACCAAGAAATCCCTGGTATAACGGGCGGTGCTTTGGATAGTAAAGAGGCAGAGCCGGGACCAATTTATTTCCAAGGGGATCATGGTCCCGTGGAATTCCGAAAAGTGATTATTACTCCAGCTATTAAATAGCATAACATGATACAAAGGCTATCTGAAAAGGTAGCCTTTTTAAATCCCTATGACAACGACTACAATATCTTCATTCTGGTAGGAGGTGTAATAGCGTTCAATGGAGCCGTGAGCTTTGTACTCTTGCAACTCTTCAAAAACCATTTTTTTTAACATTCCTTTTCCCTTGCCATGAATAAACTTTATTTCGTTCATTTCCCAATAAATAGCTGCATCTAGATTAGATCGCATAAAATCAATGGATTCTTGTAAGAGCTCCTCTGGCGAATAATCTTCCCAATCTTCAAGGAAAGTATCGGTGTGTAAGTCTACGATAGCTGGTGGTTTGTGCATTTCTCAATATTTTACAATGCTGCAAAAGTATAATAAAACAGCGACTTAATAGGTTAAGTCACCAACGAAATCAATCGCTTGGGCAAATTTTTCATACCATTTTTTGATAATAGCTGCAATTTCATACTCTTCCTCATCGGCATGGTTGAGCATAAGTAACTCGATCGATTGGAGTAGCTGTTTGAGATCTAGAAAATAACCGTCGAAATCCCGGAACGCAGAGACAGTGTCTCGAATAAGCAGCATGGCATCATGTCGAAGTGTAATCATATCATGACGTGAAGATATTCGGTCCAGCAACCATTCCTTTTGGAAATTGGAGTCAATATGTCTGTTGCAAGCCTGATTAAAAAGCAATTCAAATTCAACAATTTGATGTTTCAGGTCATATATAGCTTTTTGGAGCTCTTCAAAAGTACTGATGATCTTTTCTTGGGTCTCCATGTTTTTTGATATAATTGCCATGATATTTTACTTAAAAATGTATGCGCTTGGTTTTTAGTTATTTAAATAAAAGCATGTAAGGTATATACAAATAGTTCAGCCGAATGTTTTACATGTCTAAAATTCGGTTATGATTTTTGTATATAAAAGAAGAGACTGAGCTTAAAACGGAACTGAGTTTTTTTGGTTTTTGGTCCCGTTTTCAAATCGTAGATTTTTTTTGAAACCTAATTTATTTAATACTATTTAATTTTAAGTATATTTAATATGCTGTATTGCAGCCAATGCACTGAAAATGTATTAACTATGTTAGCATCTAGTTTTGTTGATTTCTTTAAGAAGAGGAGGTACTATGTCCTTTTTTTAGCATTGCTATTGGTATGCAGCTTACCCATGTGTCATGGCCAATATAAGCTGAAAGATTCTACAAAATTTATAAACGATCAGTTGCCCAGGTATCTCGGAAGAATGGGGAAGATTAAGTCTAGAAATTATCCCCTTGGTGGTCGTGAAGCAATCTTGCGAATATTACTGAAAGACTATTACGTGTATAGATTGGTATCAGGAGAAGATAGTTTGGATAGGGAACGTTATCCTGCTTTATGGAATCCTCTTTCGGTACAAACATTTAAAACGCTAAATACGCGTGATATGTTTAGTTACTGTATGCTTGCACCTGAGTTTGAGATGCAAAATTGTGGTTCCTTGGGGCGCTTGAAAGGTCAATACATATTTGGAGTCTATTATCGAGGGGACATACCGCTGGAATATTGGAGCAATAGACAGTTGGTTGCTTTGCATGGAAGTAGAGATTCTGTTGTACGATATGTGGACCAGATGTGGCCTACACTCGATTTCATTGGTGAGAATACCAAAGATTTAGCGGTTGAATTGATGATGTGGGAGTTGATACCAAAGGTGTTGGATAAGTTGGTTCTGGCGCCAACGGACAATGATCTGTATGCTCTATTGGTACAAATAATGATGCGTCTGAAATTCAAACCTTTTGAAGATTCAGCTATTTATGAGCAATTGTATGGTCCGACATCTTATATAGGAAGTCGAATTGAAAGCAATGCAGAAAATCGGAATGACATCATGAAACTCGCGCGGGAATGTTTTGAAACGCTAAATACATCGCCTGGCTTCCAATTGCCAACTTATATTAAACGGGAGCGTTTCTTAGACCCTCCTTCTTCAAGGGAGATGTCAGGTGGCATGAGTACCTCAAAAGGACCAGATTGGAAGTGGAAAAAAGTAGAGGTACATCATTATAAGCTAAAGTTGTAGATCTTTGTCTAGAAGCAAAATTTACCATGAAGGTAAAGTATCTTTTTAACTGTAGTCTTTTCTAAAGCTTATACTAGTTTGACCATAAGTAGGGGAGTAGGTTATTTCCTTTTTTTTTACGTTATTCGCGTAAACGAAAAATAGCTTAAGATATAATATAATGAAGGAAAAGGCAATTGGAAATTACCAATTAGAAATCTGTTCAAATTCCGTAGCATCAGCAATTGAAGCCGAACAAGGAGGTGCGACCCGGGTAGAGTTTTGTCAAAATTTGGAAAATGGAGGGACTACACCTTCGTTTGGTCAGTTGCAGTTAGTGCGGGAACTGGTGAATATTGGTATTCATGTGCTTATCAGACCGCGTGGAGGTGATTTTCTTTATACAGAGACCGAGATCTTAGAAATGATAGCAGATATTCAGTTGTGCAAGGAATTGGGGATAGATGGTGTTGTAATAGGTATGCTGAACGCAGATGGTACGGTGGATAAAGTGAATACTTTGCGATTGGTGGAAGCTGCGCGTCCCATGCATGTTACCTTTCATCGTGCTTTTGATCGCGTGGAAGATCCTTTTCAGGCATTAGAAGATGTCATCGAACTGGGGATAGATCGTATTTTGACATCTGGTCTGCAAAATTCTGCTTTAGCTGGAGCTCCACTACTCAAACAGTTAGTTCAACAAGCAAATGGCCGTATTGTGATTATGCCTGGTGCAGGTGTAGATGCAGCTAATATAGTTCATATTTTAGCGCAAACTGGTGCAGTTGCAATACATAGCTCAGCGAAAGAATTGCATGTGTCGAAGATGAGGTTTAACCAGAGTCAGGTCAATGGAATGGATGAGGCACAGTGGATGAGCTCAAAAGAAAAAGTCCACCAAATGGTGGACCTATTAAAAAGCCTTTAAAGTAGTACTTTAAAGGCTATTAAATTCTTCTTACTATTTAGCTTCTGAAGCTAATTGATTTAAGATAGCATCGTTTTTAACGATTTGGTTGCTAGCTTTCATTTTTGATCTAGAACCTAACTCTACGTTAGTTCCTAATTTCAAAAACTGAACTTCAACACGTGAAACAGTTTTATTTCTTCTATCTTTTCTTTTTAAACGTGTAACTCCCATTTTGATAATATTTTTATTGTTTAAAATAAAACGAGGTCGGAAGCGGATTCGAACCGCTGTAGGAGGTTTTGCAGACCTCAGCCTAGCCACTCGGCCATCCGACCCTATTTTTTTCCTTTTGAAGGTCTGCAAAAATAAAACTTATAATTGGAATTAAAAAATCTTTATGATAAAACTTTTATGTTTTTAAGCATCCGTCTGAAAACCAAGCTTGTATTTTGCTGTGTGATCCTTTGAGCGATAGTCAGCAGCAACATATCGGAGGGTTTTCAGCTTGGGATAACCAAGACGTTTTTGACAAAGCACTTTCCTCGGTAAAATCAAACACCGAACCCCTTGCAGCTCGCCATCAGATTGAAATAATACGCCAATCACTGTATCTTTTAAAGGACAATGCTAAATCGTGAAAAGATACTTTTTTGTGATGTTTTACTTTGTAAATTAAAGGCTTATGGATTTTGGAATAGATATTGCAAATGGAAATGTAATAAATCTCATACAGGAAATTATGAGATTAAGTGATAAAAGAAGAAAGTAAATTAAATTAGGAAACATGAAAAAACTATTATTATCTGCAGCAATTTTATTTGGTTCGTTAGGAGCTTTTGCACAAGGTGGATTGGGATATGGTCTCCGTGCGGGTGTAAATATTCCTAAATATTCTTTAAGTAATGAAAGCACACAATCAAATACAGGATTTTTTGTAACGGGTTATTTGGACGCTCCCGTTTCGCCTTATTTTTCTATTCAGCCGGGATTGTCTTTGCAAAATAAAGGTGGAAAGTGGACACCAGGTTCAGCTTCTGAAATTAAAGAGAGTGTAATGTCACTTGATATTCCAGTAAACCTAGTGGCTAAATTACCTACAGGAGATTCTGGTAACTTTTTTATTGGTGCAGGACCTTATGTTGGATTCGGATTAAGTGGTAAACGTAAAGGAGAGTTAGGCGAGGGAAATGTGAAAATTGAACGTGATCTAAATTTTGGTAGCAATGAAAATGATGATCTTAAACGTACCGATTTTGGTATCAATTTCTTAGCTGGTTACCAATTGACTAATGGTTTTCAGATCAATGCTGGTTATGGTTTAGGTTTAACCAACTTAGCTCCAGGGTCAGGTGATATGGCTAAAAATCGTATTTGGTCTGTTGGTATCGGTTTCGGACTATAAGAAATATAAGTACTTAAACTTATTATGAGGAAAGAGTCCCTGCATTTGTGGGGACTTTTTTATTGGATTAAACTTTAGTCAACCGAAATTGTTATTTTTATTCAAAAGATTGCTGCATGAAAAGATTTCTTCCTTTACCCTTTTATGTCAAACTTGCCTGTGTATTGATCAGTATACTTTTATTGGGATATTTGGCAAAGATCGGAGATACCATACTTATTCCCATGATTTTGGGCTTGTTGTTTTCGCTGCTGCTGATTCCGCTAAGTAATTTTATGGAACGGAAGCTACATTTTCCAAGGACACTGGCCGGCATATTGAGCGTTATTTTATTTTTCGGTGTTTTGGGGTACGGACTTTTTCTATTGGCCTCACAGCTTACACTCCTTAAAGAAGATTTCCCGGCTTTTAAGCAACAGATTATGGATGGCGTGGGTAATCTACAGACCTGGGTGAGCCAACAGTTTGGAATCCAGCATAAAGATCAGATTGATTTTATTAATAAAACAGCATCAAAATCCGTTGATTCGGGAACTTTATTTTTAGGTACTGCATTGGTTTCCCTGTCGTCGATGTTTATTCTGTTTGTCTTTACCTTTCTTTACACATTCTTCTTACTGATATATAGGGGACATATTGTCAAGTTTCTTTTATTTGTCAATCGTGTAGAGGACCGACCGATTGTTCTGGACGTGGTTCAACAGGTTCAGTATGTCGTCAAAAAATATCTGATCGGACTACTGATCCAAATGAGCTTGGTTTCCCTTTTGGTCTTTATTGTCCTTTCGTTGATTGGGGTAAAATATAGTCTGCTTTTGGCATTAATCACCGGGGTATTCAATGTGCTACCTTATGTTGGTATTTTCTCTTCCATGCTCATCATTGCCATTCTGACATTTGCGACATCTTCTTTTACTCATGTCGTCCTGGTCATTATCGCCCTCATTATTATACATATGATCGACAGTAATTTTATTGTTCCTAAGATTGTGGGTTCTAAGGTGAAAGTTAATTCGTTGTTTGCTATGCTCTCCATTATTATTGGCGAAATGGTATGGGGTATTTCCGGTATGTTTTTGGCGATTCCTATTTTGGCGATTGTCAAAATTATAATGGACCGCATTAAGGAGTTAAAACCTTGGGGATTTCTTTTAGGGGAAGAAGATAGTAAGGATGACGTTTACAATGATATGTACGCGACCTTGCACCATGAACTTCCCCCTTCGACTGAAATTGATAAAGAAGCCGAATAGTTTTTTTATTACTTTTGCCCGCTATCTCAAACATAACGAATAAAAGTAATTATATGAAGAGAATATTATTAACCACATTAGCCATTGTGGGAATGACAACCGGGCTTCAGGCTCAAATATCTTTCGGCCTTCGTACGGCGGCCAATTTTGCAAAGGAAATGAGATATTCAAGCTATGGAAGCTCGGCCTATCCTGCCATCACAAGATTGCATATAGAAGCATACGTAGAGCTTCCATTGCGTAATAATTTTGCCTTGCAACCTGGTGTGGCTCTTCAACAGACAGGGTCCAAAATGAGTACAGGTTCGCAAAATGGTGAAATTTTGATGGATGGCTGGCGTAAGGTACAATATCTTGAAGTCCCTTTAAACTTAATGTATTATTTTCCTCAAAATAATTTTGGTCAATTTTTTCTAGCTGGGGGACCATATACAAGCGTTGCAATCTCTGGGAAAGAGAAATTTTCTAGGACTGTAGAAGAAATTCAGTTTGGGACTAGAAAAAATAGCAATGAGATGAAAAAATATGATGCTGGATTAAATTTTTTAGCGGGATTTAAATTAACAAATGGCTTTTCGGTGCATGGCGGATATGCGTTAGGGCTTTTAAATATCAAGCTAGATGATAAGATTGATACCTATAATCGTGTATTTTCAATCGGACTTGGTTATCAGCTATAATTTTAGTTGCTCGAAAAATGTCTTTCATCCTCATGTTTTGGATTTATTAGTTTCATGAGGAATATTTGCGCAAACAAAACCTTCATGATTCGGCAGACAGCAACAGCAATGGAAGCCGACTGAAGGTTTCTTTCTAGCTAATAATATCAGACACATTCACAAAAAAAGGGCTTTTCTTACGAAAGGCCCTTCTTTTTTCAGTGACTGAAATCTATCACACTTTGATTTCTACTTCAACACCTGAAGGCAATTCAAGTTTCATCAATGCGTCAACAGTTTTAGCGTTTGATGAATAGATATCCAACAATCTTTTGTAAGCACACAATTGGAATTGCTCACGTGCTTTTTTGTTAACGTGTGGTGAACGTAATACCGTATAGATTTTTTTCTCAGTAGGCAATGGAATAGGACCACTAACAACTGCACCTGTAGGTTTTACTGTTTTTACGATTTTTTCAGCTGATTTGTCAACCAAATTGTAATCGTAAGATTTCAATTTAATTCTGATTCTTTGGCTCATAGTATATGATATTATTTAAAAATGACCGCTGATTAGAGCTATTAACAACCAGCGGTCGGTTTATTTTTGAGTTCTATATTATTCTACAGAACCTTTGATTTTACCTTTTGATTTTGCAATCACCTCTTCAGCAACGTTACGAGGGGCTTCTTCAAAGTGATCAAATTCCATTGTCGATGTTGCACGACCTGAAGTGATTGTACGTAATTGCGTTACGTAACCGAACATTTCAGAAAGTGGAACCAATGCTTTGATTACCTGTACACCGTTACGTGAATCCAAACCTTGCATTTGACCACGACGACGGTTTAAGTCACCCATTACATCACCCATGTTTTCTTCTGGTGTTAAAACCTCTATTTTCATAATTGGTTCCATTAACACTGGAGAACATTTAGGTAATCCTTCACGGTATGCTTGACGAGCAGCTAATTCGAAAGACAATGAATCTGAATCGACAGCGTGGAATGAACCATCAATCAAACGAACTTTCATTCCTGATAATGGGAATCCTGCTAATACACCATTTTTCATTGAAGTTTCAAATCCTTTTTGAACTGAAGGGATAAACTCTTTAGGAATTTTACCACCAACAATTTCATTAACGAATTGAAGTGGTGATTTTGATAAATCGAAATCTTCATCCGCTGGAGAAATAACAACTTTGATATCCGCGAATTTACCACGACCACCTGATTGTTTTTTGAATACCTCACGGTGCTCAGTAGTACCGTTGATAGACTCTTTGTATGATACTTGAGGAGCACCTTGGTTAACCTCTACTTTAAATTCACGTTTCAAACGGTCGATCAAGATCTCTAAGTGAAGCTCACCCATACCAGAGATAACTGTTTGACCAGTTTCTTCGTCAGTTTTTACAACGAATGTAGGATCCTCTTCAGCCAATTTACCAAGACCAATACCTAATCTATCAACGTCAGCTTGAGTTTTAGGCTCAATCGCCAAACCAATTACTGGCTCAGGGAAAGTCATAGACTCAAGAATGATAGGTGCTTTTTCGTCACAAAGTGTATCACCAGTTTTGATGTCTTTGAAACCTACAACAGCACCGATATCACCAGCCTCGATGAAAGGGATAGGGTTTTGTTTGTTCGCGTGCATTTGGAAGATACGAGAGATACGCTCTTTGTTTCCTGAACGAGTGTTCAATACATAAGAACCAGCATCTAACTTACCCGAGTAAGCACGGATAAAACATAGACGACCTACAAATGGGTCAGTCGCAATTTTAAAACCTAAAGCTGCGAAAGGCTCGTTTACAGATGGTTTACGTAAAATTTCTTCACCTGTATCAGGGTTAGTACCTTTTACAGCATCGATATCAAGAGGTGAAGGCAATAATTCCATTACTAGATCCAACATGGTTTGAACACCTTTGTTTTTGAAAGATGAACCACATACCATAGGAACAATTGCATTATCTAATACCGCTTTACGTAAAGCATCTAAGATTTCACGCTCAGTCAATGAATTTGGATCTTCGAAGAATTTCTCCATCAAAGTCTCATCATAACCAGCTACTGCTTCCAATAATTTCTCACGGTATTCAGCAACTTCATCCAACATATCTTCTGGAATTGGAACTTCTGTAAAGGTCATTCCTTTATCATGCTCATTCCATACGATACCACGGTTGTTGATCAAGTCAACTACACCTTTGAATGTATCTTCAGCACCGATAGGCAATTGTAAAGCTACTGCATCGGAACCTAGCATTGATTTTACTTGGCCAACAACTTTTAAGAAGTCAGCACCTGAACGGTCCATTTTATTAACGAAACCAATACGAGGTACTTTATATCCATCAGCTAGTCTCCAGTTAGTCTCAGATTGAGGCTCAACACCATCAACCGCAGAGAATAAGAAAACTAATCCGTCTAGTACACGTAACGAACGGTTTACCTCAACCGTGAAATCCACGTGTCCAGGAGTATCGATTACGTTTACTTGGTATTTGTTGTTACGGTAGTTCCAGAAAACGGTTGTAGCAGCAGAAGTAATTGTGATACCACGTTCAGCTTCTTGCTCCATCCAGTCCATTGTAGAAGCACCTTCGTGAACTTCACCAATTTTGTGGTTTACACCTGAGTAGTAAAGGATACGCTCAGTTGTTGTAGTTTTACCAGCATCGATGTGGGCAGCGATACCGATATTTCTAGTGAATTTTAAATCTCTTGCCATAATATTTTTAAGCAGCGGACCTTAATGGTCTTATGTGTTTAAATGTAATGTTAAATAAGTACACCGACCTTGATAAAAGATTGTTTTTATCGGAGGTCGGTGTAATCATATTTTTTTGAATGTCTTCAAAATTAGAATCTGAAGTGTGAGAACGCTTTGTTAGCTTCCGCCATTTTGTGCGTATCTTCTTTCTTCTTAACAGCAGCACCTTCACCTTTAGAAGCTGAAATGATTTCTCCTGCTAATTTTTCGAACATTGTTTTTTCACCACGTTTACGAGCGTATGAAATTAACCATTTCATACCCAAAGCGATTTTACGATCTGGACGAACTTCCATAGGAACTTGGAAGTTAGCACCACCAACACGGCGTGATTTAACTTCAACAGCAGGCATAACGTTGTTCAAAGCTTTTTTCCAAGCTTCTAAACCGCTTTCTTGTGTTTTTTGTTCTACTAATTCTACTGCGTCGTAAAAAATAGAATAAGCGATAGATTTTTTACCATCTACCATCATATTGTTTACGAAACGTGTTACCTGAACGTCATTAAACTTTGGATCAGGTAAAATGATTCTCTTTTTCGGTTTTGATTTTCTCATTTTTCTTTCCTCCGTTTAATTATTTCTTTTTACCTTTTGCTGGAGCTGCAGCTGCTTGTCCTGGTTTAGGACGCTTAGTTCCATATTTAGAACGACGTTGGTTACGACCTGCTACACCTGAAGTATCTAATGCACCGCGGATGATGTGGTAACGTACACCTGGTAAATCCTTAACACGACCACCACGGATCAATACGATCGAGTGCTCTTGTAAGTTGTGACCTTCTCCAGGGATGTAAGCGTTGACCTCTTTACCGTTTGTTAAACGTACACGAGCTACTTTACGCATTGCTGAGTTTGGTTTTTTAGGGGTAGTAGTATATACACGTGTACATACACCTCTTCGCTGTGGACATGAGTCCAACGCTGGTGACTTACTCTTATCAACCAGAGCTACTCTACCTTTTCTAACTAATTGTTGAATAGTAGGCATTTACCTGTTTTTGTTTATAAATTTTTTACCTTAAATATTTTAAGTTCGCAAAGATACTTATTCCCTTTTGAATATGAAATAGTTAGTGTATAAAATTTAGATTATTTTTTGAAAATGAACTGCTCTTTTCTTTATGACCCTATCATCATAGCTGTAGCATGCTAAATGTACAGTCCAGCATCTTTCGTCAATCGCTACGCCTCCGCCATCAAACTAATTTGCATAGATTAGGATGTAATCATCCTCCCAACCGCCACCGCCTGTAATATCTTGTCGAAATTGAAAATTTAATTGCTGAAGGTTTGTTGTACACGAATATGGACGATTATAGGGTAAAAAAACGGCAAAAAGCTATATAATATAGGTTTCTTCTTGTAAGCACTCTAAGTTGTTCTTTCTCTGTGTAGTACTCTTTAAATAATGGTATTCTCTCATAAATATTCTTCTACTGGTTTTCAGGTATATTGTACCTCCTGCATGTTTTTGCGTTCTGTTTGGCAAAGTGTTTGATAAAAACGTGTAAATATTTAGTAGAAACAAATTAATGTATTCAAGTTATGAAAATCAAAATGAGATTAATGTATGCAGTGGTATTGGCCTTGGTAACCTTCGCTTTTGTTGGATGTTCAAAGGATAAAGATGAACCCATTCAAACAGGTGGAAGCATCGATGCAGCTGTTGGTACTTACAAGGGTAGTTTAGATCTATCGAATACAAGCGGACCGATGTTTGATAAAATCGTGACGGTTACAAAAATTTCTGACAATACTTTGAAAGTTGAGATTGGAGACAAAGCGCTAAAAATACCTGCGAAAGAGTTTAAGGTTATCAATAATATGAACATTGCAATTCAAACGGCTGGTGTTTCTCCAGAAGGATCATTTTTATTTGATGTGGAAAAAAAGACACTTCTTTGCCAAGGAAAGAAAACTACTGAAAATGAGGTCTTTTTCACTTTCGAAGGAACGAAACAATAAGTTTATCCTTTCTTGTTCAAAAGAAAAAGCGGTATTGACTTTAGTCAATACCGCTTTTTTTGTCATATATCCAATTGGATGAGCTTAATACGCTGCCAATTATTGCAGATTTATTTTTAAGACAACAACGTAAAATCAATCTGCCTTTTATCCAGATCCACTTTCTTCACGCGGATTTGAACCTCATCACCCAGCTGGAATTTCTTTTTCTTCCTTTGGCCAATGATCGCATAGTTCTTCTCGTCAAGCACGTAAAAGTCATCGGTGATATCCCGCAGCCTGACCATACCCTCACATTTGTTTTCCTCAATCTCCACATACATCCCCCATTCAGTAACACCCGAGACAATACCCGTATATTCGGTACCAATTTGATCCTGCAAGTATTCTGCCTGTTTGTACTTAATCGATGCACGTTCGGCTTCAGCCGCTTTTTTCTCCATTTGTGAAGAATGTTCGGCCATTTTCTCGTAATGCTCCGCATTGATCTTGGTACCGCCCTCCAGATAGAATTGTAAAAGACGGTGTACCATCACATCGGGATAACGACGGATAGGAGAGGTGAAATGGGTGTAATAATCAAATGCGAGTCCATAGTGACTTGTCTTCTTTGTCGTATAGATCGCTTTGGCCATCGAACGTACCGCAAGTGAAGTCAGCATATTTTGCTCTTTGCTACCTTCTATCTTCGTCATCAGCGCATTTAAAGATTTCGCTGTTTCCTTATCCGTTTTGATGGTCAATTTATGACCAAACCGCGCTGCAAATTGAGAGAAAGTTGTCAGCGTCTCCGGATTAGGTACATCGTGGAACCGGTATACAAAAGTAAGCTTGTTTTTTCCACGGCCTTGTTTGCCAATAAACTCGGCAACCTTACGATTCGCCAATAACATAAAATCTTCAATCAGCTTGTGCGCATCTTTACGGACTTTGGTATATACCCCTGTAGGTTTGCCATTTTCATCCAAGGTGAATTTTACCTCTTCACTTTCAAAAGCTATTGCACCATTTTTGAACTTACGCTCCCGCAGAATATAAGCCAGTTCATTTAATTTCAGGATCTCTTCACTGAAATCACCCGATTTCGTTTCGATCACCTCCTGTGCTTCTTCATAACTGAAACGTCGGTCCGAATGGATAATCGTACGGCCGAACCATTGATCGTGTACATTGGCTTTTTCGTCCAATTCAAAAACAGCCGAAAAGCAAAGTTTATCTTCATGCGGACGTAGCGAACAGACACCATTGGAAAGACGCTCCGGAAGCATCGGAATAACACGGTCAACCAGATAGACGGATGTGCCGCGGTTGAATGCTTCTTTGTCCAATTCTGTGTCGGGTATGACAAAATGCGAAACATCCGCAATATGAATACCGATTTCATAATTGCCATTCTCTAATTTTTGAAAGGAGATGGCGTCATCGAAATCTTTTGCATCCGCTGGGTCAATGGTAAAGGTCGTAACGTTTCTAAAATCACGTCTCTTTGCAATTTCTTCCGCGCTTATTTTTTCCGAAATCTGATTGGCTTCAGCTTCAACTTTTTTAGGGAACTCCAATGGGAAACCATAGTCGGCCAAAATAGCGTTCATCTCGGTGTTATTTTCCCCTTTGGTACCCAAAACATGTTTTACCGTTCCGACGGGATTTTTGCTCCCGCTTGGCCAGTCGATAATCGAAACGACCACTTTTTCCTTGTCCTTGGCTCCATTCAGATTGTCCAAAGGAATAAAAATGTCGTGTAACATCTTGCGGTCGTCGGCAATAAAAAAAGCAAAATTGTTGGAGATGCTGATCGTTCCCGTGAAATCAGTCTTGGCTCTTTGCAGGATTTCAACAACTTCACCCTCTTTCTTACGGCCGCCTTTTCTTTTTTCGAAGGTATGGACCTTCACAATATCGCCATGGAGTGCCTGTCTAAGTTTCCGCGGAGCGATATAGATATCATTTTCAAATTCGTCATCAGGAATTACATAGGCAGAACCGTCTGCAGTCATATCTACTTTTCCTGTGACATAAACTTTAAGTTGTTTCAGATTAAATTTGCCGCGCTCGACCTCAATAAAAAGCCCATTTCTTACATTATCATGTAAAATATCGGCTATAGCAACTTTTGAGTCATTATCGGTAAGATTCAATTTTGACGAAACTTGTTTATAGTTGAGCGGCTTATTACCCGATTTTTCGAAGATATCGATAATCAGTTGTGTTAAGACCTCTTTATATGGATTTTCTTTTCTTGTTTTCATCCAATTATTATTTGTTAATTATTCATTTGCATCGATTTGCGGCAGTCTTCCTATTGCAGCGAAATGGCTGTGATAGCGAATTTGTAAATTCAGCCGATACAATAGATCATGAGCGAGCCGTACATCAAGATCGATGCCACTACAATGTACGAAAAAAACAGCATTTGAAACGACAATAACGAGCTAAACGGAGCATCTTCCGATAGCCAATGTATAGACAGTTCAGCCGAAAAATAGTTTTGGATTCGTACAGCCTGATTTACTTTTTGCAATGATTGCACACACCAAGTGCATTTACGGCTATCGCTTCGAGACTGAAGCCTTCTGGGATCGATACTTTTGGTAAGATCATATCTTCCAGACAGTACACAGAATTGCATACCCGGCAAATAAAATGTACGTGTTGGTCATGATGATCATGTTCTGAACAGTTTGTCGAACACATTGCGTAAGTAGCTGTACCGTGTAGATCAAAGATTTTATGGATAATCCCTTTCTCTTCAAAGCTGGCCAATACCCGGTATAATGTGACACGGTCAATATCCTTGCCCAGTAATTTTTCCAGTTCCGGCTGCGAAATTGCAGACTCTTTCCTCGAAATAATTTCAAGTACCTTCAACCGGGGTTGGGTAACTTTTAAACTATTTCGTTTGAGAATTTCTGGATATACAGTGTTGGAATCTTCCATGGATTTCTTCGTTAAGCCTTAGATCAAATACAAACTAAGAGAAATTTACTTTTATTTGCAAGTTTAAAAACTATCCGACGAATTTATTCATCGTATTTTTTCCCTTTGCATAGACCATTAACGAACAGAAATGGGCCATTTCCTTTCTCAAAGATGCTTTTGACAGTACAAAAATACGGAATCTATTAAAAATAAGAAAACCGATAAGTTTAAGATTCGTGTCATCTTACTTATCGGTTTTCGTTACTATATGGAAATATAGGAATCTTATTTGCCTGCAGCTTTAGCGTGATCAGCTAAGAATGTCGCTAGACCGCTGTCTGTCAATGGGTGTTTCAATAAGGCTAGGATCGCTGATAAAGGACCTGTCATAACATCAGCACCGATTTTAGCACATCCTAAAATGTGTGCACTGTGACGTACAGAAGCAGCTAAAATTTGTGTAGGATAGTTGTAGTTATCATAGATTAAACGAATATCTTCGATCAACGCTAATCCGTCTGTAGAGATATCATCCAAACGACCGATAAAAGGAGATACATAGGTTGCCCCAGCTTTAGCAGCCAATAGTGCCTGACCAGCTGTAAATACCAATGTACAATTTGTTTTAATACCTTTTTTGCTGAAATATTTAATTGCTTTTACGCCATCTTTGATCATAGGGACTTTGACAACTATCTTGCTGTCAAGAGCTGCTAACGCTTCTCCTTCTTTGATCATTTCTTCATAATTTGTAGAAATAACTTCAGCACTGACATCGCCATCAACGATTGCACAGATCGCTTTATAATGGTTGATTACGTTTTCATCACCGCTAATACCTTCTTTAGCCATTAAACTTGGATTGGTTGTTACCCCGTCTAATACGCCTAAGTCTTGGGCTTCTTTGATTTGCTCTAGGTTCGCTGTGTCAATAAAAAATTTCATTGTATATGTTATTGAATGATAATAATTTGATTATTCTAAAGTTCAAAATAATGAAGCAAAGTTATTGATTATATTCCAGTATTGAAGCATTGATTTTCACCTATTGTATCTTTATTTTAGCAAAAAGGAATCTCTTCTCCTAATTTTTTGTTATACTTTTAATATAGTATTATCTTTACGTATGCAGGTCTTTCGTTCGCTCCATTATAGAAATTTCCGGTTACATGTTATAGGTCAAGCAATTTCCCTTATGGGAACTTGGATGCAGCGGATAGCCATCAGTTGGTTAGTCTATGAATTGACCGGATCTGTGTTTTGGCTTGGTTTTGTGCAGTTTATCTCCCTATTGCCTTCTTTGGTCCTGTCGCCATTTATCGGCAGTTTTGTCGATAAGCATAAAAAGTATAAATTGGTTCTGATAACCCAAATTGGTTTGATGATACAGGCTGGGATCTTGACCTTGGTCGTTTATCTGAAATGGGAGAGTGTCTTATGGCTTTCCATCTTAGGTCTTATACAGGGAGTCATTAATTCCTTCGATGTTTTGGGGCGTCAGTCGCTGATGATGTATTTGGTTGGGGACCGTAAAGATCTGCCGAATGCCATAGCGCTGAATTCAACAATTTTCAATGGCGCCCGAATGTTGGGACCTGCAATAGGAGGTATTTTACTGAGTACATACGGTGAACTCGTCTGTTTTGCCCTGAATTTTATCAGTTTTGTTCCGGTCATTATTACATTATTGATGATGCAGGTCGATGAAACACATGTTCAACTGAGCAAGGGAAGCAATTGGGAGGGTTTGGTCGAAGGCTTTCGTTATCTTAAACGTTCACCGCACATCTCCTCGCTGATTATTATCATGACATTCTCCAGCTTGATCGTTATTCCGTATACCTCGTTGCTGCCTGCCATAGCAAAAGAAATGTTTCATGGTGATGAACGTACGTTCTCCTGGTTTGAAAGTGCGGCCGGCCTGGGTGCCATGGTTGGTGCATTTAATATGGCCCGTTTAAAATCGGGTACCAATTTGCGCTATCAGGTGATGGGGGCTGCTGCGCTTATGGGAGTTGCATTATTGTTTTTGGCGCATTCGAGTATGCTGCAGATGGCACTCGTCTATGTGATGTTGGTATCCTTTGCCATGATGATGCAAAACTCAAGTATCAATACATATATTCAGACGCATGCCATACCGATCTATCGTGCTCGGGCAATCTCGTATTACGTCATGGCTTTTCAGGGGATATTTCCCATTGGTACATTGATGATAGGTTCCTTAGCCAGTTACTGTGGGCTTCGAACGACATTATACGTCATGGGGGGACTGGGGATATTGATTGCAATTGTGTACTATAGCTATCTCCGGCTCCATATCCACAAACGTCTATTTAAGTTTTAATTTCCGGGTTCTTAATTTTAAGGTGCGCTTTGCATAATCAATGACAGCGCCATAGTCTGCAAAAATATCTCCACCCAATACGCCGATCACTGGTTCGAGATCCATCTGCTGATAGGCATAATTGATCGAGCTTAAATCCAATACCGCAGTATTTAAGTTTTTTATCTGCCATTCACCTAATGTCAGACTCGGAATTTTTATATTGAAACTCTCCATTGAATTGGTGCCAAGTCCTGTTGATAATGTTTCTGAAGGTTCAAGCTGCAATTGGTCATCCAAAAGATGCCCCAATTGCGTTTTATCAAATACAGTTTTAGATGCGCCAGTATCAACTACCATCTTGAACGAACGATTATATATTTCTACATCGACTAAAATGTGTGTGCCCTGGCCTTGTAAATCCAATAATTGAAATGGTACTGTTGTCATATAGCCAAACATACCCAAAAATTCCCTTAAAAAAGAAATTTTAAAACCCGCAGTGCGTGTTGAACGTTCATAAAAAAAGCTGTTATTGATAGAATAACAGCTTTTTATCTCTTGATAGTTTATAAGCTACAGCTTATCTTTTTATTGTTTATGAGCTACAGCTTATCTGTTTATAGTTTATAAGCTATAGCGCTTTTATTTCTTTCAGTACATTATTCATTGTCCGTACTGCTTCTGCACTTTTATTGAATTTTTCTTTGTCCTCTTCATCGAGTTGAATGGGGACGATGCGATCCCATCCTTTTTTATTGATGATAACCGGTACGCCCAGATTGATATCTTCTTGACCAAATTCACCTTCCAAATAAACGGATGCTGTAAATAATTTTCCTTGATCACGTACGATACTTTCGACGACTGCAGCTGTTGCGGCTCCCGGAGCATACCAGGCTGAGGTGCCGATTAGGCTGGTTAATGTTGCTCCACCAACCATAGTTTTGTGTACAATTTCGCCTTGCTCTTCCGGGGTAAGGAAATCAGTGACTGGAATACTGTTCCACGTGGAGTGCTTGATGAGTGGTATCATTGTTGTATCTCCATGACCGCCAATGACAATGGCATTGAGATCGGACGCAGAAGCATTCAGTTTTTCACTCAGTTGATATTTGAATCGTGCTGAATCCAATGTACCGCCCATTCCAATAATTCTATTCTTAGGCAATCCACTTGATTTAAGTGCTAGATAGGTCATGGTATCCATGGGATTAGATACGATAACAATGATAATATCCGGAGAATGTTTTACTAAGTTTTCGACAACCGACTTGACAATATTGGCATTTGTCCCAATCAATTCTTCGCGTGTCATTCCAGGTTTACGTGGAATCCCCGACGTAATAACGGCAACAGTTGAACCTGCAGTTGACAGATAATCATTGGTTACCCCCTTGATTTTTGATTCAAAACCCAATAATGCGGCAGTTTGTGCCATATCTTGCGCTTTGCCTTCTGCAAAACCTTCTTTAATATCCAATAATACAATCTCCTCTGCGACATTTCGACGGATTAAATTGTCCGCTGTAGTTGCGCCTACAGCTCCAGCACCAACAATAGTTACTTTCATATGTAAATTATTTGTTTATTCATGAGCTAATTGTCCGCTTAAGTATATACATCTGCCTTTTAATTATATAGCTGCCTTCGGCGGTTTTTATGCCACATCGCATACCCGGTCCATCTTCACGAATGCTTGTACTTTTTTTATATGGATATTTCATGAGCATTTATGTGGATTATTAAATAATTCTTGAATTTAATCAATTATTGTCAGTAAATCAATGTATTTAGCGGGAATAACTTGTTTTTTGACATAAGAAATAGACCCCTCCAAAATCGATGACTTTTATAAAATAGCAAAAAAAAATAACAGGCCTGAAATTCGTTCAAGCCTGTTATTTCTATCGTGTAAATCAAAATTTGAAATCCTAGAACGGATAGCCGATGGCTAGGTTGAACATCAAATTATCCTTTCTCCATTTTGAACTTCCAAAGTCGATATCCTTAAATACCCAACGTTCTCCTTTTGGAAGATAGGGAATGCGGAAAGGTATTGACATATCTGTACGAATGATCAAAAACGTAAAGTCGAAGCGTAATCCAGCCCCACCGCCGACGGCTAATTCATTTAAAAAGTTCTTGCTGAATTTACCGCCCGGCTTGTTGACATCTTCCCGTTGCAACCACACATTCCCGGCATCAATGAATGCTGCCCAATGAACAAAGCCTGCTAATTTAGCTCTGTATTCTGTGTTAAGTTCCAATTTGATATCACCGGTCTGATCGGCATAGAAGAGGCCGTTGCTTAATTTTTCAGGGGCAACTGTTCCCGGTCCAATTGCACGAGCACCAAATGCACGGATACTGTTAGGTCCACCCACATAATATTGTTTTAAATAGGGAAGTGACCGAGAGTTACCATAGGAATAGCTTAGCCCTAAACTGACCCGTGAAGCAAGCTGCGAATTCTCCGACAATTTGAGATAGTGTCTGCCGTCGCCACTGATCTTGATGTATTGGGAGAAATAAGCATCGAACAATTTGAACGTTTTCCCTTTATTGAAATCAGCTCCTTTTATCAAACCGAGTATATTCCCCGAGAGGTCCAGGTTGCCTTTGAAATAAAATGTATTTTTCAAATGCTGCTTCATCGTGTTTTGAAAGGTGAAGTTATAATTGGGGCCAATCGTAAATTGTGGATCTATTGCATGCCTTAACGCCGGAATAGTATCCATTTGTTTTTGGTAGTTTTCAGAAATACCTTTAGGCTGAACATAGGTAATCTCCATTAAGGCAAGATCGTGCTGCTTCTCCTCAGACTCCTGCCAGATATAACCGTAATCCAATGCGATGGAATTTAAGGTATATGCTTTGCGGCGATTTAAAAATTCATAGCGGCCTTTGACATAAGTCTTCGGGATAAAACGTCGCGTAGGAGAAATCCTTCCAAAAGGAGACAATATCCGCGGAAAGGTCAATGTAGCCTCCATCCCGTAACGGTAATAACTCGAATTGAGGTCAGCCGATCCACCGGTTTGGGTTTCATAACCACCGAATACATTAAAACTTAACTGCTCCGCGCCTTTAAATGCGTTGCGTAAAGTCCAGTTGACATTAACTTCTGTACCATTGTATACCGAAGCCATTTTTCCCAAAAGTTCCACACGGAGTGATTTTTTTGGCAATGGGGTTAAGTAGTAGTAGACGTCTAGTGCATTGGGAACTTCTTTGCTGTCAACAAAATTATTTTTGACAAATTTCCAGCTATTGAGATTCACCAGATGGCTGATGGTTTGGTTGTGGGCATTACGGTTGTAGACGTCGCCGGGGTGGAAGAAGATATGATTCGCGATAACAGGCTTTCTATAAAGATGCTGGCGGTCTATAAAATAGTAGCTGCTATCATATAGTTCCGCGTTACGGGTGGATCGCTGATAACCGGTGCTTGTTTCCGTGTAGTTCGGGTAAACGTAGATTTTATTGATCTTTGACGGTACCCTCGCCTGTGCCGGTGTTTCCTTCTTTACAGTAACATACATGTCGACCTTGTTGTTCCGGTGTGAACTATCTACCTGAACCAGGATGTAATCAGGGCTGAAATAATAATACCCTTTATTTTTGAGGTCATTGTCGATGCGGTCACGCTCATTTAGGATAACATCAAGGCTATAATTTTTGCCCACCTGTAAGAGACTTTTATCGGAGCTCGAACGAATATCTTTACCCAGCTGTGTGGTGCTGTCAATATCAAATTGAACAGACCTTATTCGGTAGATAAAATTTGGCTTGGCCGTATAATTAACCGTTGCTTTTTTGTTTTCAACTAAAGTGTCGGATTTTACTTCAGCATTAAAGAAACCAAAATTCTCCAGACGATTACGCAGTAGATTTTCATTGTACTCGCGATTGACATCGCTCAACAATACCGGTTTCTCACCAATTTTCTTGAAAAATTTTTTAATGATATTATTCCCTACAGAATCGCCGGCCATATTGTTGAAGTACAACTTGAATGGTACGCCAGCTAGACGTTTATTGGGTTTGGGCATCAATGCAGCTTCTAAATGCGTCGCAATCTTTTCCTTGTTTTCCTTGGAGATGGTGTCCGAATCGACTATCACGTTGCCTTTAACATATAAGCTTTCTCCTTCTTTCAGATTCTTGGTTGAAGAACAGGATGCTAGAAATGCAGCGCATGAAACTATTCCAACAATATACTTTAGTTTAGCTTGCATGATAACTCCTTTCCTCATCTTCATTTTTTATAGCTGTCGTTCTGATGGTATCTATAGTTGATTTTGGACTATCGCTTTTCGGCGTGTTTTTACTGGAGTCCAACTGTTGTTTACGTTTCTCTTGTTCTCTTTCCTCCATACGTTTTCTGTACTCAGGGCTATGGGTCATCAAACTATCTCTGATGACTGTGCGTACGCTATCACGATACACTGAATCGGTTTCCATACGTTCCACATCAAAACGTTTTCTGAAACCTTTGCTATTCGTGTCATAGTACGCTTTGAGTTTTTTCGAACTCATCCAGATTTCCCGGAACCTGTTGTAATCCATATTGATGATAAATCCGATACCTGTTTCTACATATTGGCCTTGGAGCGTAACCTGATATTGATTTTTACGATATACCCGTGCAAAATAACGGCCATCTTGCGAAAGTTGATAATCCAATTGGATATCCCCAGCAATATTGTTGGCGGTTTCTCCCGGACGTGTATTTCCTTCAACCTCAAAATTAGAACCAACGGTAATTTTTAGACGATCATTTAAAAGCATTTTAGATACACCGATATTCAGATCTGTTCGGGTTTGGCCCGCTCCAGTAGCATAATCTTCCTCCGAAGTTAAGTTGAAATCCAGTTCTACTCCGGTGATAAGCTCGGAGGCAAGGCGGTTCAATTGACCGCTCAGGAATGAACTGATGCTATTTCTGACAATGGCTTCTGTGCCGCCCCCACCGGATAAACTTTCAAATGGATTGGTCGACATAAAGCGTCCTAAAACGATGAGTGAAAAGACCTGTTTGTTCAGTTCAGATGGATTTTCACGCAAGGTGGTCAATGCGTTATTTACTTTGCTGATCACATCTTGGGAAACAACGGAGTTGTTTTCGTCCAAGTCGATATCAAAATTCAGTTGCGGTTGGAACAATTTGTCTGTAATCTTCAACAAGACATTGAAAGGAATACGTTGCTTGTATAAATTAGCGTTTTCCGATCCCAATTGCGTCGCTACAAGCTCCAGCGTTGGAGCTTTGGTTGTGTATGCCGCTGTGATATTAAGCTGCGCATCCAAGGGATCTCCGTTCCAGGTGATCGTACTTCCTTTTCGGAATGTAAAATCTTTTTTTACGGGACCAAAACTGAATGAATAGCTCCCTTTGTCTACGGTAAATGTACCTGACAAGGTAATTTTGCTGCTCGCATCAATGCCTGCGTTCAGTTCCGCTTCTCCTTGGATATTCAGTGCATCCTGTGAACCGGCATCCAAGAGGATTTTAAATTTGGCATCTTTATCCGTTTGAAGATTCAGATCTACGTCGATTCCCGTCAGACGGGTTACGGTCATCGAATCTAATTTAGCAAATACGTTGGCTCTTGTGGTATCACTCTTATCAACAAATTCGACAACCCCTTTACGATCCGCCATCCCGGGATCTTCGTTTGGCATAACAAAGGTGAAATCGGTATCATCTAATACCTTGATTGTACCATCAACGATAGGCTTATCAAGATTTCCCCGAATGCGAAGGTTCGAGGTAAGATACATTTTACCATAGAACATATCGTTGTCGCTTTGTGTTGAATTGAGCACCTCAAAATTGTCCGTATTGATATTGAGATTAAAATCAAAATCAGTATACGTTTTGGTTTCTATGGATCCTGTTACCTTGGCAATATTTCCTTTCTTGTCTTCTAATGCAAATTTAGGGAAAGTAATACCCCTTTCATCCAAATGAATGGTTTCATCTTTAGCTTTGAAAAGTGCATTCAACATAGCAATATTGAATTGTGCATCTTTAAACTTCACATCGCCGTTAATGAGTGGTTTGGATGGCGATCCCGTTATTTTTAACTGGCCTTCAAGATTTCCTTTCGAGTCTTTTAGATAACCCAAACTGAATGCCTGAACTGTCTGCATGGAGAGTGGCGCAATATCCAAGGTGAAATCCAGGGTTGCTTCTCCCTTTGGAGGATTGATGAAATCACCACTTAATACGACATTATTGCCATTTTCACTGATACTGATATTCGCATTATAGGTGTTTTCCTTTTCATTGTTAACTTTTATGTTGACATTACCGACAGTATCTTGTCCAATATAGAATTTGTCGATCGTAAGATCGGATACAAATACAGGGCTACTTTCCAAACGTGATATGGTTGCCTGACCATTAATCCCGCCGCCAAGATCGACTGTTTCACTTTCAAGCATTTTACTTAATGTCTCAATGCGGAAATTTTTAAAGGCAATGTTGAGTGGCGAATTGAGCACACTATCCTGCGATGATATACTCAGCTCTTGTCCTTTATTACTTAAGATAAAGTCATTGGCCTGAATACCCGTGCTTCCAAATTTGAGCACGTTGTTTGGATTTATCGTCCACTTGTCGTAGTTCAGCATAAGGCCATCCTGAAGTAGGCTAAAAACAAACGCTCCATTATCAACGCGCATATTGGCGCCCAAATGATACTGCTCTTTCTCTTTCTTGTCTTTAATCCAAAGGCCAAAATCCAAATTGTTTTGAATGACTTTACCACTGAAGACTGTATTCACCAGTTCGATATTGCTCACCTTGATTTTATTGATCAGGGCCGAGTAGTAAAGTGTACTGTCCAAGGTATTAATATCCAAGGTGACGTTATTGATTTCGGTGCCACTATAGGTGATTTTAGGGGCATCCAATTTCGCAAGAATAGTTTTTGACTGACTATTGAACATACCATCCAACGTAATATCAGACATTTCCGTTAGTTCTGGAAGAAAATCCTTTACAAATTTAGTCCTGGTCAATTGGGCGGAAAACTCAATATTCTGAGGCTCATATTTGGGAACTTTAACACCTTTTCCCGGCTGGTAGTATACCTGTAAAATGTCTTGAATGGCATTCTGCAACTCTAAAATTTTGTATTTTCCGACCAAATGGGCATTCAAAAAGTCTGATTTGAGTAGCAGCAAATTGCGGCTGGTATCGGCTTTTGCAACAAGTGAAATGCTGTCTAAAGTATAATATGCGTCGTTGTAAAGAATGGATGAATTGGTGATATGTGCCTCCCCATTTAAAAAATTCGGATCGGCTGAACTGAAATTGCCCACAAGTTTACCGTGGTATTTGAGATCGTCGTCCATTAATTTTAAGTTTTTAAGATTAATGGTATCTACCATAAGCTCAAAATCCACCTGCGGATATTTGGACTTCATGTTGGCCGTTGCATTTAACTTCAATTGAATATTAGGGTCGGGACTAACCACAGAGGCTTTGATATCACCTTTATCGGCAGTGAGATTCATATCGATATTCTGATAACGATAACCCATCGCATCCATTCGATTTACTTTGCCATCAAAATTGGCGACAAGTTTCTTCGGATCTGTTCCATGACCTTTGATTTTTCCCTCAAATGAAAGTATGCCTAATGTACTGTCCATTTTCATGATCTTACCAATGTCAAAATCACGAATACTCACAAATGCATCATAGGTTGTATCGCGACCTATCATGCCTACTTTACCATTGAACTTGGCTGTTCCTTTCTCTGTTACCAGCGAAAGATTGGTGTTAAAGGCATTCATCCCACCATTAAAAGTTCCGGTAAGGCCGATCGTATTGGGCAACTCTATTCCGCTAGGAAGCATTTTTTTTGAAACCAGCTTTTCGATATCCGAACGTCCTGTGGTCAATTTCTTTAAATTAAGATCCATTGACATTTTATCGACGTTGGGTAGACCCTTTAAATGCAGACTTGCAATGACACGTGTATTGGACAGGGTTTGGAAATCAATTGCCGGAATATTTAAATCATTTACCTTACCCACAACGCGACCATCAATATTAAACTTTTTGTCCATCAATGGTTTCATCACCTGCATGGTATCCAAAAAAGGAGCAAAATAGTAGATGTCGCGCATATCTACGTGGCTCTTTTTGATCGTTGCATTGACATAGATCAGCTCTGGCTTTTTGGCAATAATATCCAAAGATGGATAGGTTACTTTTAAGTAATCACGCAGTAGGGTACGTGGTGTTTCTGCGTACAGGTTTTTGATCTCCGCGCCGGTATTTGTATACTTAAAATCCCCTTTCAATTGCTTGATCACAAACCCGGAATGATCAGAGGCTACAAGCTCTTTTAATGATCCGCTGATCGAATCGGCGCTATAGTAAAGATCATTTAAACTGGTTTTCATTCCAGGGATCTTAATATTGAAGTAATCAAAGCCTTTCATACGGGCCTGATTGTTGTCTCTATACGCTAAGCTTGTATTGTTGATTTGGATTTCTTTGGCTGAGACAACCCAGTTTATTTTGGTGGTATCCGCGGTGTTTTTCGCTTCTGTGTTTACTTTTTTCTGGATCTTTCCAAAGAGCACATTATTGTCTGAACCGTCAAGATTGATCGTTTGAATATCGACAAGTTCTTTGTTAAGGTCGATCTTGTTAATGTCTGCATGAAGATTTTTGATATAAAATTTTGTATTCAGCAGACTGGATTGATCCTCATAGCGCACTAAGATATTGGTCAGGTCAGCAATCTGTATACCGACATCGGGAAGCAAGGTGGTTACTTGTGCCGTTTTATCTGTAATGCCAAAATCTTTGACCGTGGGTGCCGTGCCATCAACAACTGGTCGCCATTGTTTCACTGTGGCACTCAGACCATCTATCTTCACTTTTGGCAGATTGAAAGCCATGTTTTTTGTGAGGTCGAACTTCTTGACGTTGGTATTTAGGCTGTTCAGGTAAACATCAGCACTCGTTCCAATAACATCATCGGCATAGACAATATGAAATTTATCAAATTTGACCTTATCAAGGTTAAATAGAAGGGCTGAACTGCTGTCTGCAGTCGGTTTGCTTTCCTTTTGAGAAGCGAAAGCTTTAACAATATAATCAAAGTTGAATGAACTGTCCGGCAATGTACGGCGGATTTTTGCGGTGATTCCTTCTGCTTCAATGCTTTGAATTTCAACGGTATTTTTCAGAAGTTTTAGCATGTTGATATCGACAGCTATGCTTTTTCCTGCTACTAAGGTATCCTTGCTTTGGTCAGCTAAATAGATGTCCTCTAAAACCAGTTTTTTAGGGAAATCAATATTAATGTAGCCAATTTTAACGGGGGTACCGATCTTACCTTCCACATAGTGTGTTACTTTTCCAGCAATATAATTCTGAACGGAGGGTATTCTGATTAAAAATACGATTAAAATAGCCAGCGCAATTATTACTCCAATAATCCACAATATTGTTTTGAAAGCAATTCGGGTAAATCTGTTCAACGTATAATTTGATTTAAGTATCTATTAATAAAAATTAAAACGGAAAAAAGTTTGCTAAGTTTTCAGATATATAACGTATATCGCCACGATTTCAGCAAACTAAGGTAAATTTGCGTGTAAATGCAAGTTTAATTTATGTGCTATACTTGCTAGCAAATATTAGACAGCTCTTCATTTCCCTTGTATAAAATCATTTTATCGTGGGAATGTTCTAAAAACACATCAAATAATTGACCAAACCATTCTAGTCGTGCAAAGTTTTTTGTTTTTTAATTTTATGTTAATAAAAACATTAAATACCTATCAATTTGTCAAAGTAATAGGTATTTAATAGATGCATTATCCTGCTCGATATTCGTTTGGAGAAGAATATAAGCAATTATTCCATCAGTTTTTTATACTTGCCCCAGTTTTCGAATACCACCCATAGCCAAATAATGAAAAGTACAGCCCAAATAATTAGTCCCATTTGGCTGTAAAAAATCATGTTGTGGGTAAAAATACCAATGAGTATGGGGAAGATGACCAGTGCACCCAGTGTTCTCGTTTTTGGGAAAATAAACAATAAACCGCCCAAGAGTTCGATGATTCCAACCAGTGGCATTAGCCATTTGATCGTGGCAAAAGCCTCAAATACTTTTTTCATGTCCATATCCATTGGTGGCGTAGGCATATAATGAAAAAGTTTATCCAGCCCTGCATTGATGAATAGCAAGGCAAATAAAATACAAAGTATATTTTTAAAGATCTTCATAACGGTCAATTTTAAATTGATTATTTTACGGTTATCGTTGTAGGGGGATCAGTGCTGTTATCTTCTTTTTCTTCTTCGTCTTTGTTTGTATTTCGTTCTACGGTGATCGTACATTCTGTAAGCAATGCGGCTACAGCGCCAATTGCTGCAAAGACAGGTGCTAAGATCAAACCTATGGCACCAATGGTGACAGGAAAGCTCATGATTTCTTTGCCATGTTTGTCTGAAATGCTGATTTTGCTCACATTGCCCTCAGCAATGATTTCTTTGATCTTTTGTAAAAGGTTTTCACCGTTAATCTGAAATGTCTCTTTGAATCCCATAATGATATAATTTAAGTTCGCTCCTATAAAGTTATTCATTTTTTTACAGGAATTTATATAAAGTTATCAGCATGGTTGATCTTTGGTTAATTATAAACTGTAGGGTTATTTTGGAATAGGGCAAAGCGCTTTGCTTCTTGTTTCAAAAGTTTTTATCGTATATCCTTGTGCTATATATTGCCTGTGCATGACGGATCAAAATTTACTTGAGTCGTCTGTTGGGCTCTTTCGTGAAAGCTCGTGCTCTTCGTGGGGTACAATTGTCAATCAAATTCACTATTAATACGTTTTTTTATCGGATATACTTCGGATATTTAACGGAGCTTATTCGCTGGCAACCGAAGAAGCACCGAAGAAGCACCGAACGAGCTCCGAAGAAGTACCGAACGAGCACCGAATGATCTCCGAATTTGATCGCTCGTTAAACATAAAAAAAGTCCCGTGCATTGCACGGGACTTTTCGAGATTTATAGCGTAGCTGTTAACCTAATGCTGTTAAGCTTTCTTGAAGAATTTTAATCTTCACTTCGGCATCAGCCTTTTTACTTTTTTCGTTTTCAACAATTTCAGGTTTAGCATTTTGCACAAACCGTTCATTGGAAAGCTTTTTGTCTACAGATACAAGGAAACCTTTTAGGTATTCCAATTCTTTCTCGATACGCTCACGTTCAGCATCTGCATCAATATTATTTTCCAACGTAACATAACATTCGTCTTTGCCAGCAAGGAAACTTGCGGCACCAGCTACTTTCTCAGAAACAAAAGTTACGCCTTCCAAGTTTGCGATCTTGGTGATGATATCAATATATTGCTCCAGGTTGATGTCCGATTGTTGATTGATCGCTAATGGTAAAGCAACTTTAGGGGAGATACCTTTAGAATTGCGAATATTCCGAACTTCCGAAATAATCTGTTGAGCGATAGCGAAATCTTTTATAAGCTGCTCATCAAAATCATTCGCTGTAGGATAAGGGGCTACGATAATGCAATCTTTCTCGTCTTTCACACCGAACAGTTCGTCATGCCACAATTCTTCTGTTAGGAAAGGCATGAAAGGATGTACTAAAGTGAGTATACGTTGGAAAAAAGATTGTACTGTTGCTAAGGTTTCGCTAGAAATAGGGGAGCCATAAGCCGGTTTCACTAATTCAAGGTACCAAGCACAGAAGTCATCCCAAACCAACTTGTAGGTTGTCATCAATGCATCTGATAAACGATAGTGTTTGAAGTTTTCTTCGATATCGACCAGAGCTTGATTTAACCTTGCCTCAAACCAAGCTGCCGAAATCTTATCTGAATCCGAAGCTGGGGTAGTTGTAATTTCCCAGCCTTTAACCAAGCGGAAGGCATTCCAGATCTTATTGGCAAAATTACGGCCCTGTACACAAAGTTCTACATCAAAAGGAAGGTCATTACCTGCTGGAGCAGTCAATAACATTCCCATCCGCGTAGCATCTGCACCATATTCATTCATCAAATCAATCGGATCAGGAGAGTTGCCCAGTGATTTAGACATTTTACGGCCCAGTTTGTCGCGTACAATACCTGTGAAATAAACATTTTCAAAAGGCAATTGTCCGCGGAATTCATATCCTGAAACGATCATACGTGCTACCCAAAAGAAAATGATGTCTGGGGCAGTGACTAAATCTTGTGTAGGGTAATAGTAGTTGATTTCTGCATTTTCTGGTTCGTTGATGCCATTGAAAACCGAAATTGGCCATAGCCAAGCTGAAAACCAGGTGTCAAGCACATCCTCATCTTGACGTAGATCGGTCAATTGAAGCGTTGTATTACCTGATTTTTCCTGCGCTAAAACAAGGGCCTCTTCAACCGTTTGTGCAACCACAAAGTCTTCGTTTCCATCGCCATAGAAATACGCCGGTATCTGGTGTCCCCACCACAATTGTCTTGAGATATTCCAGTCGGTAACATTCTCCATCCAATTGCGGTAAATATTTTTGAATTTCGTCGGATGAAATTTAATGGTATCATCCATAACATTATCCAATGCCGGTTTTGCGAGATCCTCCATCTTAAGGAACCACTGATTAGAGATTTTTGGCTCAATAACAGCACCTGTTCGCTCTGAAGTTCCAACATTATTGGTATAGTTTTCAACTTGCTCCAATAATCCTTTTTCCTCCAGCTCTTTCTCGATTTCCTTACGGACTTTAAAACGATCCATGCCGGCGTAATGCAGGCCATTGTCGTTCAGTTTTGCTTCATCGGTAAAGATGTCGACAAATTCCAGGTTGTGCTTTTTACCTAGTGCGTAGTCATTCACATCGTGCGCTGGAGTAACTTTAAGGCATCCTGTACCAAACTCCAAATCGACATATTCATCTTCAATGATGTTCACTTTTCTACCAACGATCGGCACAATGACTTGCTTTCCTTTTAACCAGGTGTAGCGCTCATCATTGGGATTGATACACACGGCAGTGTCACCAAAGATGGTTTCAGGACGGGTAGTCGCCACAACAATATATTGATCTGTTCCTTCAACCTGATATTTCAGGTGGTATAATTTGCCGTTTTTCTCTTTATAAATAACCTCTTCGTCTGAGATATTTGTTTTTGCTTCAGGATCCCAGTTGACCATGCGGTAACCACGATAAATCAATCCTTTACGATATAGATCGACGAATACACGGATAACAGATTGATATAACTCCGGATCCATGGTAAAACGTGTACGATCCCAGTCACAGGAAGCGCCAAGTTTTTCGAGTTGTTTTAGAATAATACCACCGTATTTTTCCTTCCATTCCCAAGCATGTTTTAAGAAATCTTCACGCGATAAAGATCGTTTGTCAATTCCCTGTTCTTTCAACATAGCGACGACCTTAGCTTCAGTGGCAATGGAGGCGTGATCGGTCCCCGGTACCCAACAAGCGTTTTTTCCCTGCATACGTGCGCGGCGAATCAAAACGTCTTGAATGGTATTATTCAGCATATGCCCCATGTGCAATACTCCCGTGACATTCGGAGGAGGCATCACAATCGTGTAAGGTTCACGTTCGTCCGGGGTGGAACGGAAAAATCCATTCGCTTTCCAATAGCTGTACCATTTTTCTTCAGCTTCTTTTGGATTGTAAGTTTTCGCTATGCTCATTTTAAATTTTTGTATTCAAACTTTTAAGGAACACAAAAGTAAGGAATTCTATGTTATTTTCCTTAGTAATCCATTGATCTTGTTCTCAAACAAAAAGAAGTTATGAATAAAGGCTAAGCAATAAGTTTATTGAAGATCCTCCTAAGCAGAAGAGGTGGTTATTGCAGTGGGGTAAAGCATAATGCAGGATTTATACTTTTTTAATCTTTTCTTCATATTACTAAGTAATTAGCCCGTATTTCATGTAAATTAATGTAAATTTGCCTGTTTTATTTTTACACGAAGGGATGCAACGATTTGCTAATGAGCTTAGAGCTTTAACACAGTATTTTCTGTTCTGGTTAATTATCTGTTTTATAGATAGATTGATTTTTGTTACTGCTTTTTTTGAGAAAATAGGTTTTTCGAATTTTACGGAGATTTTCAGAATTTATTACCACGGTTTGAACCTGGATTTTTCTGCTGTTTCCTATATATGTGCGCTGCCGTTTCTTGTGTATTGCATGTTAAGTTTTTTCCCAAAACTGAAACCCAAACGGCTGATCCTGGATATCTATACCATTATTGTCCTGGTATTGTTCTTTGTGACAAGCTTTATCAATGTTAACATCTACCGGGAATGGGGTGACAAAATTTCTAAACGTGCCATCGATGCATTTTTTGCCTCACCTTCGGGAGCCGTAGCTTCGGCTGAGTCCACGCCGGTGTTTCTCCCCATCGTTGGGATGTTGATCGGTATCTTCTGTGGTTATTTTCTGTACCGCTGGATGTTTAAAAAAGTCTCTTTTTTCAATATCAAATCTCCTGTAGGTAATTTTTTCAAACTGGCAATCGGAGTCTTTGTACTTTTCACGTTTATTCGCGGTGGTTATGGGAGAGCGACACTAAACCCTAGTAAAGCCTATTATTCCGAGGAAACGTTTTATAATCATGCAGCGGTTAATACCCAATGGTCTTTTTTACGGGATTTCTTTGCCGAAAGTACCAAGCTAAAAAACCCCTATAATTATTACGCGGATCAGAAGGATATTCAGGACAAGCTACGACCTGCCTTTCAAAGCCAACCTGATTCTGCCGTTGAGGTATTGTCAACGACTCGTCCGAATGTCGTTATTATTATGTTGGAAAGTTTTGTCGGCGATCTCATTCAGTCTCTTGGCGGGGAAAAGGGAATTACGCCACACATGGAAGAATTGATTAAAGGCGGTATTTTGTTTGACCATATTTATTCTGCTGCTGATCGATCCGATAAGGGCATGGTAGCGGTTTTGAGCGGTTTTCCGGCACAAGGACCCGAGAGTATTATCAAGTATATCGACAAACATGAAAATATGCCTGCCATTGGACAGGAGTTCGATCATGCCGGCTATGAAACATCATTTTATCATGGTGGTCAGAGCGAGTTTTACAATTTTAAATCGTATATGCTGACGCATGGGATGTCTAGGGTGGTGGATAACGCCAATTTTGGATTGGATGCAGAACGTGCCTCATGGGGTGTATATGACCATGTGGTCTTTAATCAGATGATCAAGGATTTTAAAAAAGAAAAACAACCTTTCTTTTCGACGATCTTTACCTTAATTAATCACGAACCATTTGAGTTAAAACACGGCTATAAATTTGGCAATGCTACCAATGCGGATAAATTCCGAAGTACGGCAAACTATACGGATTCAGCTGTTTTTGATTTTATCAATAAAGCTAAAAAGGAAGCTTGGTATAAAAATACCCTTTTCGTAATTGTGGCTGATCATGGACATCGCCTTCCTTCAGAAAAATGGGAGCTATTTCACCCCAATCGCTTTCATATTCCGCTGATCTTTTTCGGTGATGTGATCAAACCTGAATATCGTGGGAAAATATTCAATAGAATCGGCAATCAAACGGATTTGGCAACTACCTTATTGACACAACTGAAACTCCCTACAGATCGTTATCATTGGAGCAGGGATCTTTTTAATCCGACGACACCTCAAATAGCGTTCTATAATTCCAAAGATGCCTTTGGAGTGATCACACCTCAACAGGCTGTTTCTTTTGATAATGTAGGACGGATTATTAATTATAGGTCCAATAAGGAATATCCCGCTGGCAAAACAGACAGCTTATTGAATATCGGTAAAGCGTATTATCAAGACGTATATCGTGAATTTTTAAAATATTAGAGCTATGAAATTAAGAGGAGTATTTGCACCTTATTTTGCTGTCGCAATTCGTTTTATCTTTCTTTTGGTCATCTATGCGTTATTGCGATTGGGGTTTTATGGCGTCAATGCTTCCTTATTTCCCCATGTCGATGCAGGTAAGCTCTTGGTGATGTTTGCGGGTGGTGTACGATTCGACATTGTAGCCCTGCTGTATTTTAATATTCTTTATATTGTGATGCTGACTGTTCCAGGTCCGTTTAAATCGAATAAAATCTATCAAAAAGTTGCAAAATGGATCTTTGTCGTGACCAATTCAATTGGTATAGCGTTAAATCTGATTGATTTTGCCTACTATCCATTTACCCTAAAAAGGACGACAGGAACGGTAATTGACCAATTTTCCAATGAATCCAACCTGTTGAAGCTGGCTTTTGATTTCTGTTTGGATTATTGGTATCTCATTATAGTGTTGGTACTGGTTGTGTATGGTTTGATTAAATCGTATAAGCTTATTCAGATTGAAAGGACTACGAAATATAGCTGGAAGTCATTTTTGATCCAATTGCCTTTATTTTTACTGACTGCTTTTCTTTTCATAGGTGGTGTGCGTGGCGGTTGGGCCCATAGTACCCGTCCCATTACATTGAGCAATGCGGGTGATTATGTGGAGACACCGGAAGAAATGAATATTGTGCTGAATACGCCATTCAGTATATTGAAAACGTTAAAGGCTGTCAATCTTAAACCTATCCATTATTATTCCGAACAAGAGCTTGAGCAATTATACAACCCTATTCATGTACCGCAATCAGACCAGCCCTTTGCGAAGAAAAATGTCGTCGTTCTGATTTTAGAGAGTTTTGCAAAAGAACATTTTGGTGAGTTGAATAAAGATATCCAAGGTGGAAAATACAAAGGTTACACGCCTTTTTTGGATTCATTAATCCGCAATGCTTACACATTTACAGATACTTATGCCAATGGCCGTAAATCAATTGATGCTTTACCATCGGTCATTACCGGCATTCCTTCCATAGGTGAGCCTTTTGTGCTTTCGATATATTCTGGAAATGAAACCACAAGCTTAGCGAAGCTTTTAGGGAAAAAGGGATATGAGACTGCTTTTTTTCACGGAGCACCCAATGGCAGCATGGGCTTCTCCGCTTATATGAAACTGGCGGGTATCCAGCATTATTTTGGTAAAAACGAATATAACAATGACGCTGACTTTGATGGTATATGGGGAATCTGGGATGAACCGTTTTTGCAATTTGTAGCGAATAAGATCAACACGTTTCATCAGCCATTTTTCGCTAGTTTCTTCTCTTTATCTTCGCATCACCCATTTAAGGTACCTGAAAAGTATCAGGGGAAATTTCCTAAAGGACCTTTGCCCGTACAGGAACCCATTGGATATACCGATAATGCGCTGCGTGAATTTTTTGCAACAGCATCGAAAATGCCCTGGTACAAGAATACCGTATTTGTTATTTGTGCAGACCACGCTACCGTAAGCTACCTGCCGGAATATCAAACGGCAGCAGGGGGCTTCCAAATCCCTATTATATTTTATGCACCCGGTGATAATCTAGTTGGCAAAGCGGATAAATTGGTACAGCAAATAGATATTATGCCGACAGTGTTGAATTATCTGCACTATGATGAGCCTTATTTCGCATTTGGTTCAGATGCCTTCAAACCGGGTAAGGATAATTTTGTGCTTAATAATAACTCAGGAAGCTATAATCTCTACTATAAAGATTATATGATGTCTTATGATGGACTGAAAGTGACTTCATTTTATGATCTTAAGAAGGACCGCTTGATGAAACAGGATCTGTTAAAACAACATCCTGCGGTATTGGATACGATGGAGACCAAGATGAAAGCCTTTATCCAGCAATATAACAACCGTATGATTGAAAACAAGCTGACCTATAAAAAATAGCAGCCGGTTTTCTACCTGTTCAATTTAGCGCGAATGCTTCTATCGATAATAAACAAAACCAAATCATAGACGAGGTAGATCAAGGGTAAGGTAAAGATGACCAACAGGATAAAACCGCGGGACTTTTCGTCAAAGACTCCATTGACAAGATAGTTGGCCAGACTGGACCAAAACCAGATAAAAAAGTAGAAAGAGCTTGGAATGATTAGATTTCCAAGTAGGAGTGCATAGCGGTATCCGCCAGTTTTGTATTTTAGATAAATACAGCGGATATGCAGGCATAGTAGGCATATTGAGCCGATCAGGCCGAGAAGCTCGGGATGTACCCAAAGAATTACTTGTGCTAAAAAGGAGGTTTTTAAGCCAACTTCAATATGAAAACTTTCTTTCTTTTCTACCTGATCAATCCTCCAGTGAACAATGGAGTCTGTCTGTAATTTGGCGGTTCCCAGATCCTGTGTAAGTACATCCATCTTTCCATCGAGGTGCAGATACAGTTCAATCGGGCCAAAAGACGACCAGTACCTGGAAGGGAATAGGAGGTAGTCAATTTGGTATCTGGTCCGAATATCCCGTCGGTCATAGCCCATATAAGCGCTGTATTGAACCTGAATACTGTTATCACCTTTGCGTAGCTTAGCCGTAAAATGAAATGCATCATTCAGCGAAATACGTTTCCATTCATCGCTGTCGTAGCTGATTTCATAATAGCCATCCTTTAAACGTAAAAAGGGAAATTTTGAACCGGGCTGATCCATTTTTTTTCCTTCAATTTCGTTCTGATTGACAAGGATGCGATCTAATCCGTCCATATTTAAAGCGAGAAATACCAGTGGCAATTCGATAGCCTCTTCTGCATGGATGTTATAGACAATGCTGAAGTGACTGCGATAGTCCGAATTATAATCAGCAGTGTCTGCCAAAAGATGAATGTCAATACGCTCATTGGTGACTTTCAGCTTTGCGGCAGGAACAAGCTGTCCTGTTATACTATGGGGGCTCATTGGATTTGCCATGTTGGCAAACAATGTCATTACAGCGAGTAATAGATATACGGTTGTTAGTAGAATTTTATACTTCATTTGCTTGATATTGTCTGCTTAATATCAAGTTTCATATTCGTATGCGGCCTTTAAATGACAGGGGCGGCTGTATATTAGGATATGCTTGATATTTAACAAGATGAAAGTAAAAATTAAAAGGGAGAAATTAAAAAGGCGATTCATATTCGTCTACCTCCGATTCATATTTGTCAAGTATATTGTTTCTATTCCGATGTCAATAAAAACCTTCATGATTTCGCAGGCACCAACAGTAATGGAAGCGAACTGAAGGTTCTTTCTGGCCAATAATAGGACACTCTTTCATAAAAAAAAGACCTATGCCGCAAAGCATAGGTCTTTTTATATTTCCAATTTTATTGCGGTTTAAACACCCAACAATAAACGAGCTGGATCTTCCAATAATTGTTTTACACGAACCAAGAAGCTTACTGATTCACGGCCATCGATGATGCGGTGATCATAAGAAAGTGCGATATACATCATTGGACGGATTACCACCTGACCATTTTCAGCAATAGGACGTTGGATAATGTTGTGCATACCCAAGATTGCGGATTGTGGAGCATTGATGATTGGCGTAGACATCATTGATCCGAATACACCACCGTTGGTAATTGTAAATGTACCACCGGTCATCTCGTCAATCGTTAATTTGTTGTCACGTGCTTTAACGGCAAGTGCAGCGATTGCTTTCTCGATTTGTTCCAATGACATTGCATCAGCGTTACGGATAATCGGAACAACTAAACCTTTAGGGGCAGAAACCGCGATTGAAATATCTGCGAAATCAGAATATACAATCTCGTTATCTTCGATACGTGCATTTACGGCAGGCCATTCAGCTAATGCAGTTGTTACAGCTTTTGTAAAGAATGACATGAAGCCAAGACCGATTCCAAATTTCTCTTTAAAGGTATCTTTATATTTAGCACGAAGATCCATGATCGGCTGCATATTGACTTCATTGAATGTTGTCAACATGGCCGTTTCGTTTTTAACGGCAACTAAGCGTTTTGCGATTGTTTTACGTAATGAAGATAATTTCTCACGACGTTCGTTTCTAGAGCCCACTACAGGAGCAACTGTTGCAGCTGGAGCGGCAGGTTTTGCTGCTGGTGCAGCTGCTTTAGCAACAGGTTGAGCTTTTTCGGCATCTTCTTTTGTGATGCGACCTTCTTTACCTGTTCCTTTTATTGTAGAAGGATCAATTCCTTTTTCTCTTAAGATTTTTGCAGCAGCAGGAGAAGCTGTGCCAGCAGCATAGCTATCTGGATCTTCATCTTTTGCAGCGGCAGCCGCAACTGGAGCTGCATTTGACGCTTCTGCAGCAGGGGCAGCAGCTGGAGCTGAACCACCGGCAGGAGCAGCACCTTCTTCAATTGTACAAACAACAGCACCGATTTCTAAAGTATCACCTTCTTGTGCAATGATTCTTAAGATACCCGCTTTTTCAGCTGGTAATTCAAACGTTGCTTTGTCTGATTCCAGTTCGGCGATGTTTTCATCCATCTCCACATAATCGCCATCTTGTTTCAACCATTGTGATAAGGTTACCTCCGTGATTGATTCACCTACGGTTGGTACTTTAATTTCTAAGCTCATATATAATGTTCTTTATTGACAATTGCGTCCTATAGATAAGACGCAATTGATTTTAAATTGTTTTTATTCGAATGATTTATTTAAGATTTCTGCTTGTTGCGCAACGTGTTGTTTCATGTAACCCGTAGCTGTACTTCCACTTTCTTTACGGGCAACAAAACCTGTAAATGCAATCTCAGTACCCATTAGTTTACGGCAGTAGTAAGACCATGCTCCCATGTTCTCATTTTCTTCCTGAACCCAAACAAATTCTTTTGCCTTGTTGTATTTTTTACGGATTGCTTTCAATTGCTCTGTAGGAATTGGGAATAATTGTTCCAATCTGACGATAGCGATATCTTTGCGTTTGTCCGTTTCTTGTTTTTCTAATAAGTCGTAGTAAACTTTACCCGAACAGAATAACACGCGTTTAACGTCTTTTGCCGCAACATTTGCATCATCAATTACCTCTTGGAAAGCAGCTTCTGTAAAATCTTTCAACGGTGATACTACTTTAGGGTGGCGCAACAATGATTTTGGCGTAAATACAACCAATGGTTTACGGAACTCACGTACAAGTTGACGACGCAACAAGTGGAAATAGTTAGCTGGAGTAGTACAGTTTGCTAAGACCATATTCTCATCCGCACATAACTCTAAGAATCTTTCGATACGTGCTGAAGAGTGCTCAGGACCTTGACCTTCCATACCATGAGGAAGCATCATAACTAAACCGTTAGAACGTTTCCATTTTGTCTCTGCACTCGATAAATATTGATCGACGATGATTTGAGCACCGTTATAGAAATCTCCGAATTGAGCTTCCCAGATTGTCAGCGAATTTGGATTAGAAGATGCATAACCATATTCAAATCCCAAAACAGCATATTCTGAAAGTAACGAATTGTAGATAGAGAATTTATCGCCACCTTTAATATTGGCTAAAGGAACATATTTCTCTTCCGAATCTTCAAGCGTCAATACCGCATGACGGTGTGAGAATGTTCCACGTTGTACATCCTGCCCCGAGATACGTACACGGTTACCTTGATCCAATAATGTCGCGTAAGCCATCAATTCGCCCATTGCCCAATCGTATGAATCAGCAGTGATCATTTTGGCGCGATCTTCAAACAAACGTGTAATCTTACGGAAGAATTTTTTGTCCGAAGGTAAGGTTGTGATTTCTTTTGCTAATTTTAAGAATAGATCTTTTGCAACTTTCGTTTTATCCGAGGTTGTTAATACTTCACCTTTTTTAGCAGGACGCAATCCTTCCCATGCACCTTTAAACATCGGGATCTCTTCAGTCAATACCTCAACTGTTTTAGATTCCTCAAATTTAGTTTGCAATTCAGCTTTAAATTCTTTCTCGATATTTTTAGAATACGCCTCGTCAATACTTCCTTCAGTAATTAATTTTTTAGCGTAAACTTCTTTCGGGTTCGGATGTTTTTCGATGATTTTATACAACAATGGTTGCGTGAATTTTGGTTCATCAGCCTCATTGTGTCCAAATCTTCTATAACATAACAGATCGATAAATACGTCTGTTTTATATTTTTGACGGTATTCAACCGCTAAATTAATCGCATAAACTACCGCTTCAGCATCATCACCGTTCACATGGAACACAGGTGAAGAAGTGATTTTTGCTACGTCTGTACAGTATGTTCCAGAACGCGCATCCTTGTAGTTCGTTGTAAATCCAATCTGGTTGTTGATGACAATATGTACCGTACCGCCAGTTTTGTAACCATCGAGTTTGGACATTTGGGTTACTTCGTAAACTACACCTTGTCCAGCAATTGCTGCGTCACCATGAATGATGATCGGTGCAATTTTAGAAGAGTCGCCTTCGTATTTGAAATCAATCTTAGAACGGACCATACCTTCAACGATTGGATCTACAGTTTCCAAATGCGAAGGGTTCGGAGCCAAACTTAAGTGGACAGATTTGCCATCGTTTGTTTTGACCTCAGATGAAAAGCCCAAATGGTATTTTACGTCACCACCAAAGTTTACTTCAGGATCATCAGCGTAAGTCTTACCTTCAAATTCAGAGAATACTGATTTGTAAGATTTACCCATGATATTAGTCAATACATTCAGACGGCCACGGTGAGCCATACCGATAACAAATTCCTGGATACCGATTTCTGCACCTTTTTCAATGACTGAATCTAATGCTGGGATTAAACTTTCTGCGCCTTCCAATGAGAAACGTTTTTGACCTAAAAACTTAGTGCCTAAAAAGTTTTCGAATACAACGGCGTGGTTTAATTTGTTTAAAATTCTCTTTTTTGTGTCCAAAGAGAATTTTGGCATGTTACGGTCCGCTTCCATACGGTCCTGTAACCATTTAATTTTTTCTGGGTTACGGATATATTTGAATTCTGCACCAATAGAACGGCAGTAAGTATCCTCCACCAATTGACGGATGTCTTTTAATGTTGCTGGACCTAAACCGACTTCAACACCTGCATTAAAAACGGTGTTCATGTCTGCTTCAGCAAGACCAAACGTTTCTAATTCCTTGCCAGGATAGTATTTACGTCTCTCACGAACAGGGTTAGTGTGTGTGAATAGGTGGCCACGGTCACGGTAGCCATTGATCATGTTCAGCACATTGATTTCTTTCAATACGTGCTCAGGAGTAGCTTCACCTACTGAACTTGTTGTTCCACCAGCATTTTGACCGAAATCAAAACCTTCAAAGAATTTTTGCCATCCGAAATCTACCGATTGGGGATCTTGCTTGTACGATTGATATAAGCCATCGACATAAGCCGAATCAGCATTACTCAAATATGTCAGATTGTCCATTTACAATTAAAACTATGAAATTTGTCAAAGTTATGAATAAAAAAAGAGTTTCTAATACTGAAATTGAATAATTTAATCAATAAATCTATCCAATTCTTAACATTTTTAGCATGATTTAAAAAGGGCTTCTAGCGTACTACAAATTTATTTTCTATTGGAATTATTTATTTCTGCCGAAGATTTATTTAACCAGTATTTCCTCCAGTTTTGGAAGTCCATTTGGGAAATGAGTTTTGATCAATTTTTGCCAGTCCAGTGCCTTATTGTCTTTTTCGCTTGTCCCAACTCCGGCGATATGAGACCACTGTCCGTAAACAGTTGCCGGAGAATAGTCTAATAGATGCTCTTCATACCAGGAGGCGCCACGAAGCCAGTTTACCTGATACTCATGAACTAAATAGCTGGCAGCGATTAGGCGTGCTTGATAGGGGATATAGCCGGTCTTCTGTAATTGGACCATCACACTGTTTATAAAATCATGTTCTGTATGGCCCGATTTCCATTTTTCAAATAATTCCTCATTTCCTTCTAAGGGCGGGTGATCCTGATGGGAGCTGTTTTTAGTGCCCTGTGGCTTAAAAAATATATTCGGATATTTTTTAAGCATAAACCTAAAATAATCGCGCCAGAGAAGAATGTCGACAATTTTTTCAAATCGTTTGTCCTTTTTACCTTCACCAAGTTTTTTGATATTGTTATAGAGTAAAATAGGTGACAAGGCACCTGAAGCTATAAAAGGCCCTAGAATCAAGGGGTCCTGGTCCGTTTCCGGATAGGTTGACAATACCGCATGCATAATACTAAGCGCTGTGTCTTCGCCACCGAGAATATAGATGTCATCAACAGATTTGATCTCCTCCTCTGAATAGCCTAAATCTTTTAATGAAGGGATTTTGGTGTCCTCGAGATGGGGAGGGGTAAGGAAATTGGTCGGAAATGGGATTGGTTGCCGAACTAGACTTTCCCGCTCAACTTTTTTCTTGAAAATAGAAAAACCATTGGGTATATCTTTAATAGGGAAAGGGAGGTCTTCCTTGTGGTACAGGGTATGGCCAATGAAATGACGCAAATTTATTTTGCTGCTCCAAAGCTCACTTTCTACTTTTTCCGATATAGAAGTCTCCCGAAGTGCCACTTCGCGGTGGTGATAAACTTCGTTGACTTGGTATTTTTGTGCTATTCTTGGGATAATATCTTCAGGCTTGCCAATATAAGTTAATAAGTCGCTACCATGGCTCTTTAATTTTTCTTTTAAAGCGGTCACGGCTTCGATAACAAAGGCCGCCCGTAAAACACCGGTATTTAAGGTGCCAAATTGATTGCGGTCGAAATATCGGGGATCAAAACAGTATACCGGGATGATAAATGAACTTTTTTCAGAAGCTTGATAAAATACTTCATTGTCATGAAGTCTTAAATCATTTCTAAACCAGATCATTGTAGCCCTTTTGTCCATAGAGGTGAAGATAAATACTTTTTAGTGCAGCCTATTTTCAGAAGATTTACAAATATATAAGGATATTGTGTTCCTGAAAGTATTTATGCGCGAATTGACAAAAAAAGGACAATGACGGTACTTTTTTGAATGGTTTACTATATTTTGGTTAGGAAAAAATAAAAATAGTATTAAACTTATTTGATGTTTCTCTGTTCTAAAATCAGGGAATTATGATATTTGTAGGTCATTGCCGTTGCTCTTGAGACGATCGGAGTAACAGATTAAAAGCGTAAGAAAAACATGGAAAAAATAGCTGCATCACCAATGAAACCATCCTAGGGATTTTGTTCGTTTAAGAGATTAAAAGGGGAATACATAAATACAGCGTACTAGGAAGAAACGATCTTATTTAATGGCTCACAATCGTGAGAACGAATCATTAAATCGCGATGGTTTCATAGCCATAAAAATAGAGAATACGAATGAAAAAGGTTTTAATCAGCGGGCTAAATACCTATTTGGGACGACGGGCATCCTGTTATTTGCAATCCAGCGATTTTGATGTGACGGGATTAGTGCGCAACTTATCCCTTTTTAATAAAATAGTGAAAGAAAAGGTAACGGCAAAGCTTTTTGAATTGGACCTGCTACGGAAAGGAGAAGCTTTCGAGCGTTTTCAAATTGCTGATCTCAATTTTGGGATTTATTTTACACAAGTTCCTTCACTCGATAACGATATACAGCTTCAGCTTGAATTGCTTGGTCTGCGCAATTTCGTGGAAATTTGTAAACGTGGCGGAAATAATCGTGTCATTTATGTCGCAAGGCTAATGGATGAACATTTCTTGGAGCCTGTACGTGATCTACTGGAGAACTTACGTGTCCAATATACCATTGTGATTAAAAGTAGTGTGATCGGGAAAGAGAGTGTTTTAAACCGGATATTTGCGAAACTCGCCAAACGGCAGACCATATTTTATTGGAACTGGGTGGCTTCACTGAAGTTTCGACCGCTGCCTTTGCTCGATGTATACCGCTGGCTGCGGGAAATGCCTTGGGAAAATAATTTTATATCAGAAGTTATTTACCTCGGCGGCAATGAAGAAATGACATTTAGAGGCTTATTTTACCATTTCCTTAAGTGCACTTCCGAGAGTCAAAAGAGAGAAATTAGCGTCAATAAATTCTTTGCTAAACTTTTGCTGACAAGGTTGAATGATATCAATAAAGAAGATATCGACGAATTTAGAAGAGTACTTTATTATGAGAAAAATGTAGATAATTCAACTTGGCAGCGGGTGCAGGCATTTGAATTTACTCCTTTGAAATCCTATGTCTGCATGGATACCTAGTGGGCTACTGAAGCCCTTGCGCGATGTGCTTGTTTTGTTTGAACGTTGCTTTTAGGGTGTTTTGGCCATCTTATGTCGGTTGTATCCGATGGTAGGGGAGCAAGATCGAAGATCGCTAAAGGTTTTTTCTTTATATCCTGTTTAATAAATTATTCTGTTAAATTTGTGGATTAACGTGTTGAAGCAGATTTAATATATGGGATACAATAGTTTAGAAGCATGTGTTGCGGATCTTGAAAAACATGGCCATTTAATTCGGATCAAAGAGGAGGTCGATCCGTATCTGGAAATGGCTGCAATTCATATGCGGGTATTTGATGTTGAAGGACCGGCATTGTATTTTGAAAATATCAAAGGTTCGGAGTTTCCAGCTGTATCTAATTTATTTGGAACGCTGGATCGTTCGAAGTTTATGTTTCGGGATTCGTTGGATCACCTGAAGAAATTGGTGGATGTTAAGATGAATCCTGCCGCAGTGCTGAAAAATCCCTTTCAATATATTGGTTCATCGATGACCGCCCTAGGAGCTTTGCCCTGGAAAAAAAAGTCGGGGGCTCCCATACTTCACGGAAAAACATCAATTAGTAAACTTCCGCAGATTGTCAACTGGCCAATGGACGGTGGCGCTTTTGTGACGATGCCGCAGGTATATACCGAAGATATTGCCAAACCTGGTATTATGCAGGCTAATTTGGGGATGTATCGCATTCAGCTTTCCGGGAATGATTATCTGCCCGATCAGGAGATTGGTTTACATTATCAATTACATCGTGGTATCGGGGTTCATCAAACTAAGGCAAACGCGCTCGGTAAACCTTTAAAGGTGAGTATTTTTGTCGGCGGACCTCCAGCCCACCCCTTGTCTGCAGTAATGCCACTACCGGAAGGACTCTCCGAGATGATCTTTGCTGGAGCATTGGGAAATAGAAGATTTCGCTATTTTTATGATGATGAAGGCTTTTGTATCTCTGCGGATGCGGACTTTGTTATTACAGGTACCGTTTATCCCAACGAAAATAAACCGGAAGGTCCTTTTGGGGACCATATCGGCTATTATAGCTTAACTCATCCGTTTCCTTTGATGAAGGTGCATAATGTGTACCACAAGAAAAATCCAATTTGGTCTTTTACGGTTGTGGGGCGACCCCCGCAGGAAGATACTAGCTTTGGTGCTTTAATCCATGAAATTACGGGTGCGGCTATTCCAAAGGAGATTTCGGGTCTCCATGCCGTTAATGCTGTTGATGCGGCTGGTGTACATCCCTTGCTTTTTGCAATAGGGTCTGAACGGTATACGCCTTATCAGCGTGTCGATCGACCGCAGGAAATTTTAACAATAGCCAATCAGATACTGGGTAAAAACCAGCTCAGCCTTGCTAAATATTTGTTTATTTCAGCACATGAAGATAATCCGCAATTGGATATTTATGATATTCCGGCTTTTTTGGGGCATATCCTTGAACGCATAGACCTTTCTCGAGATGTTCATTTTCAGACCAATACGACTATTGATACCCTAGATTATTCTGGAGATGGATTAAATGCTGGTTCAAAGGTGGTTTTTGCTGCCGCCGGTACAAAGAAAAGAACATTGGGCCGTGAATTGCCAGCCAATTTTGAGCTGCCACGACCTTTTAATCAGGCAAAATTTGTCATACCAGGTGTGATTGCGATAGATGGACAGGCATTCTCCACATACGAGCATGAATCGAAAATTATGGCGGAATGGTGCCGCGCTGCCGCAGCAAGTTTCTGGGAAGGTTTTCCGTTGATTGTTTTATGTGATGATGCTAACTTTACCGCTGCTACTGTCAATAACTTTGTTTGGACAACGTTTACCCGGAGTAACCCTGCGTATGATATTTATGGAATAAATAGTTTTACAGCATTTAAACATTGGGGTTGTGAAGGTCCTCTGATTATTGATGCGCGAACAAAACCCCACCATGCCCCGGCTTTGATTAAAGATGAAGCGGTGGAAAGACGTGTGGATCAGCTTGCTGCAAAGGGAGGCTCGCTGCATGGAGTTATTTAAGAGCGCTTAATGCCTGTTCATTCAGGTTTATGGTTGAGAAATTAAATTAGAATAGATTTTAAAAGGTATAACATCAAGATGAATACAGCAGAATTATTGATTAAATCAAAAGGAAGCGAATTACAGTTTCAGGAAGTATTGGCTCATATTGCCGATCATTACAGCTATAGTCCCAGTGCATTTCAGAATGGGACGTTGAAAAATTCGAAAGAAGAAAATCAAGGCAGTGCAAAAGTTTTCTATTTTGCACAGTTGAATGGTCTTTCGCAGGAGGATACCTTGCGCCTTTTTGCCGAGCATTATCAGAATGTACTCGATAATCCTGAGGGAGAGGGACATCAGAACATTCGTCAATTTAGGACAAATGGCTGGGATGGGATCCTGTTTGAGCAAGAGGTATTGGTAAAGAAATAATACGTTCAGCTTTAAGGGGAGCTTACGGTGGAATAGGGATGCACTTGCTGTAGCGACAGTTTCGATTGAGATCGCATAAAATAGGCAAAAGTCACCCAAAAAAGAAAGGGCGGTAAACTGTTGTTATCGCCCTTTTTTGCCAAATATATTGCGGACTGTTTCGCTGGCTTAAGGCTTACTTTCGCAATCTTCTTCTTTATTTCCGCCAAAATATACCATCCAGCAAATTCCAAATTGATCTTGAAAAGCGCTGTATAGTTCGGCAAAGAATGTTTCGCCGAGCGGCATTTCAACAGCCTTTGCATTGGTGCTTAATGCATCATACAATGTTTTTGCCTCTGTGGTGCTTTCACACATCAGCATAACATAGCTGTTGTTTCCTTGAATGTATTGTTGACCAAAAGCAGGAATGACATCGGCACCCATCAACATGCTGTCTCCATTGATCGAAATTGCTGTATGACAGATTTTGTTTTTTGCTTCGTCTGGAACAGGTGGCATTTGTGGATCAGCGGGGATATCTCCGTAACGCATGTAGCCTGGGTTCTTTGTGTTGAAGACTTTTTCATAAAAATCGAATGCTTCTTCACAGTTTCCGTTGAAATTTAGATAAGCGTGTAATTTTGCCATGATTTCTAATTTTTGAATATAATGATTACTTCTTTTCGTTCTTTTTCTCAATTATTCTTCCCTGGGGACTACAATAAATAGCTTGGGAGTACATTCGTAAAATTAAACTGAAGTTTTCTTAAAAATCTTGCCTTAAGGCAAGATTTAAAAAAGTAGTTCTTTATTCATTAAAAAGGACTAATTTCCATGGACAATTTCCTTTCGAATACGGCTTAGGGAAGTGTCGGTGATACCTAGATAAGATGCGATATGTTTTAAGGGGGCTTGCTGTATCAATATTGGTTTTTCCTTAATCAGGCGTAGATAACGGGCAGTAGCAGGTTCTGTAATCATGGCAATAGCTCTATTTTTACTGTGAACAAGTTCTTTAGCCATCCAGGAACGGCCCCATTCCCTAAATTCAGGTATCTGATGAAAGAGTTCCTGGAAATCTTCAAATTTTATTTTCCAGAGACGGGTTTCCATGAGCGCCTGAATATTTTCCACCGTTGGATTGCGTTGAAAAAAAGAAGCCACTTCAATGACAACATCATTGTCACTACAGAAGCCGATGGTAACTTCATTGCCTTCATAATCATGTAAAAAGGAGCGTGTAAGTCCGTACTCAATCAAGTAGTAAGCATTTGAAACCTGTCCCTTGGTCAATATAAAATCGCCCTTTTTGACGGTTATGGCTTCGTGTTTCTCCGTGATGGCCGTTAATTCCTGTGGTGTGAGCGCAAGCTCACGATAGAAGGTTCTAATTAGATCCATGTCCTGGTTATTTGATTATGACGTCAATTTAACGATAAATCCGCAGATCAATTGTTAATCTATTGTGTGATTATTGTAAACAAATAAGTGTTTCGTTGATAATTTTGTTTGTTTATGAATCTATTTTTAATAAAAACACAATAAAAATTAAAAAACATTATGAATTTAGTTTTTAATTGTTTTACTTTGTGTCAATAACATAATGTAAAAACGAAATATTTAAAATTTTCATAATATGTGTGGAATTATTGGCGCTTTTGAATTAAAGCAACCTGCAAGCTCATTGAGATCTCAAGTATTAGAAATGTCAAAACGTATTCGTCACCGTGGTCCCGATTGGTCGGGTATATTCACTGGTGAGAAAGCTTTGTTGGCACACGAGAGATTAGCTATCGTTGATCCCAAATCGGGAAGTCAACCTTTGTACAGTCCGGATGGTAAAGTTGTACTAGCAGTTAATGGCGAGATCTATAACCACCATGAATTAAGAAATAGCCTTCCTGATTATGAGTTTTCTACACAAAGTGACTCTGAAGTTGTTTTGGCTTTATATTTAGCAAAAGGTCCCTCATTTGTGGATGAATTAAATGGTATTTTTGGATTTGCTCTATATGATTCGCGTGATGATTCCTTTTTTGTTGCACGTGATCATATGGGTATTATCCCTTTATATTACGGTGAAGATGAACAGGGACAGTTGTTTGTTGCATCTGAATTAAAATCACTGGAAGGTTTCTGTACGACGATTGAACAATTTCCTCCGGGACATTACTTGTATAGCGAAGCTGGGAAAACTCCGCAGCGCTGGTACCAACGTGATTGGGAAAGTTACGATGTCGTAAAAGACAACGAGACCGATATCGCCGTTTTACGCAAAGCTTTGGAAGATGCGGTACATCGTCAATTGATGTCAGATGTACCTTACGGTGTACTGCTGTCCGGAGGATTGGATTCATCCGTTATTGCGGCGGTAACGAAGAAATTTGCATCTAAACGCATCGAGAGTGACGATAAAGAAGATGCTTGGTATCCTCAATTGCATTCATTTGCGGTGGGACTGAAGGGTGCACCGGATCTAATTGCAGCACAAAAAGCTGCAGATCATATCGGAACGATACACCACGAGATCAACTTTACAATCCAAGAAGGATTAGATGCTATTCGTGATGTGATCTATCACCTGGAAACTTATGACGTCACAACGGTACGTGCTTCTACACCAATGTATTTATTAGCTCGTGTAATCAAATCAATGGGCATCAAAATGGTATTGTCGGGTGAAGGTTCAGACGAGCTTTTTGGTGGGTATCTTTATTTTCATAAAGCACCTAATGCACAGGAATTTCATGAAGAAACTGTACGCAAGCTGAAAAAGCTCTATCTGTACGATTGTCTGCGGGCAAATAAATCACTTGCGGCCTGGGGAGTAGAAGGACGTGTACCTTTCTTGGATAAAGAATTTATGGATATTGCTATGCGCATCAATCCTTCCGATAAAATGATTCGCGAAGGAAGAATGGAGAAATGGGTTGTACGTAAGGCATTTGAAGACTACTTGCCGGAGAGCATCGCATGGCGCCAGAAAGAGCAATTTTCTGATGGTGTAGGCTATAGCTGGATCGATACCTTGAAAGAGCAGGCTGAAAATAAAGTTTCTGATCAGGAATTTGCAGAGGCTTCAACGCGCTTCCCGATAAACACACCGAAAAATAAGGAAGAGTTTTTATATCGGACAATTTTCGAGTCCCATTTTCCTTCAACAGCGGCGGCACAAACTGTTCCTTCGGTAAAATCTGTCGCATGCAGTACACCAGAGGCCTTGGCTTGGGATGCTTCTTTCCAGCATCTGAATGATCCATCTGGAAGAGCTGTAGCCTCAGTCCACCAAGAGAGCTACGAGAAATCCAAAGTGGAAGCAGTGTAACTAATCAACCCTCATATCTATATTTAGTAAAGCCTGGAAAGATTCTTTTCAGGCTTTTTTATGTTCTCTTTTTAACTAAATAAGGGCATATTATTTAATTGATTAAAAATGAATGTGTTTTTTTAAATATTCTTTAGTAATTTTCGGAAAAACCAATCACAGGAAACGTTGAGTTTCTGAATTAGCTATAGGTGAACAAAATAGGAACGTGAATGTACAATTCAATATATTCCAGATGATCGTGTTCGCTGGTTAACAATTAATTATAAATAATGATATAAAGATGAAGATAGATTCAATGAAATACCATGGAATGAAATCTTTGGGGCTGGCACTTCTATTATTGAGCGCTCCAACTATTTTTGCGCAAAATAAAGACGCGATGGTTTCGTCAATTGTGCAGGAGGCAAATGCAAATTCACAATTGGAGAAGTATGCGTTTGAGCTTGTCGATATGATTGGCCCCCGTCTTGTCGGGAGTCCACAAATGCAACAGGCGCACGATTGGGTTGTCAAAAATTATAATGCGCTTGGAGCACAGGCTCGTAATGAGCCTTATGGTGAATGGCGTTCCTGGGAACGGGGAACTTCTCAAGTGACGATGACTTATCCGAGAATAAAGTCTTTAGAAGGTACACAGTTGGCTTTTAGTCCTATGACGAAGGAGAAAGGGATCGAGGCAGAAGTGGTCGCTATGCCTTTGTTTAGCTCCCAATCTGATTTTCAGTCCTGGCTTAAAACAGTTAAAGGCAAGATTGTATTGATTGGGATGAATCCACTGTCGGGGAGATCTGATGCCAACTGGAAGGAGTCTGCTTCCCCGAAAGGTTATGAAAAATATCAAACCTTAAAGAATGATCAGTTGAAAAAATGGGAAGGCAGCATGTCCTACACGGGAAGCACCCGTCGGACATTGCCATTGGCCCTGGAGAATGCGGGAGCCGTTGGTGTTATTGATTCCTACTGGACGGAGCTGCCAGGCATCACACGGATTTTTGATGCGAAGTCCAAACAGATTCCGGTATTTAATGTCGGATTGGAAGATTATGGTCTGTTATACCGCATGGCAGAACATGGGGTCAAACCTCGGGTATCACTACAGGGAAATTCAAAGGAGCTTGGGATATCAAAAACCTATAATAGTATTGCGGAGATCAAAGGAAAAGAAAAACCGGACGAATATGTTGTGCTTTCTGCACATCTGGATTCTTGGGACGGCGCTTCGGGTGCGACAGACAATGCTACCGGGGTGATTACAATGATGGAGGCAGTCCGTATTTTAAGAAAGGTTTATCCGGAAAATAAAAGAACGATTTTGGTCGGTAACTGGGGAAGTGAGGAACAGGGGCTGAACGGTTCTTCCGCATTTGTCGAGGACCATCCCGAGATCGCTAAAAATATACAGGTGGTATGGAATCAGGATAACGGGACGGGGCGAATTGTCCGTATCGGGGGGAGTGGTTTTGAAAAGTCCTACGAATACATTAGCCGCTGGGTGCAATATTTGCCTGAAGAGTTCCGTAATGAAATCCAAACCAGTTTTCCGGGCATGCCGGGGACGGGAGGGAGTGATCACTCTTCTTTCGTCCAAAAAGGAATTCCAGCCTTTGGGCTCTCTTCCACTTCCTGGGATTATGGTAAAGTGACCTGGCATACCAATCGCGATACCTACGATAAGATTGTGTTTGATGAGGTGAAACAAAACGCCATTATCGTTGCGATTTTAACTTACCTAGCCTGTGAAGAACCAACTTTGGTCTCCCGGGAAAAGATCATATTGCCAATCGATAAAGATGGCAAGCAGACGGTATGGCCAACAAATCTACAGTCAAAAAGAACAAGTGGTAATTGATGATGAAACAGCTCATTTTTGTTTGTCTATTTTTGGTATGCGTCCTATTCTCTTATGGACAGGCTTCATATGCTAATTTGGAAAACTACAGAACAGAGTGGTTAATCCTTCGTGAAAATAATAATTCCTTGGTGGGGATCCGTAGTTTCACGAAAAATGCTGTAAAATATTATTTAACGGTAGATCCTACTACATTGCAAACGCGTGTAGTAGGAGATCGATCAGTAAGCGTTCTGTACAAAGATGCGGCTCAGGTTACGAAAAGTCTAATTGGTTCGGTATATGAAAGTTGTTTTTCCTTGGTCAGAAAAACTGCAAATAACTTACAGGATGCGGGACTGAATTTTAGACTTCCCAAAGAGGCGGGTATTAATTTGACGATCGATCTATGTCCTTCACACAAACCTTTGGACAAAGCTATTTTTGAGGATCTTCTCGTTGCGTTTAAGGGAATTGATAGCACCCTGCCACTGGCCGTTTCTGTTTCGGGCAAATGGATGCTAAATCATGCTGCAGATCTGGAATGGCTAAAGTCATTGGATACAAAAGGTGTAAAGATTACCTGGATCAATCATACGTACGACCATGTTTTTAATAATAACCCTTTAACGTCCAATTTTCTGCTGTCTAAAAATACGAATCTAAATTATGAGGTATTGGAGAATGAAAAATTGATGCTAAAAAATGGGCTTATGCGTTCCGTTTTTTTTCGTTGTCCGGGCCTAGTTTCAGATCGAAATATTATTGAACGGCTGTTGTCTTATGGTCTTATTGCAGTTGGCTCGGATGCATGGTTGGCTAAAGGGCAGCAAGCCAAGAATGGAAGTATTGTTCTGATTCATGGTAATGGGAATGAAGAACTCGGTGTGCAGGATTTTATCCAATTGCTTCGGACAGAATCTCAGTCAATAAAAACAAAACATTGGACATTATATAGTTTATCTGAAGGTTTGGATGAGGAGCCGCATTAACTATTGAACAACTTGTTTTTAAGGATCGCCTTTCCTTTGCGTAGCTGGATAGCGTGATAGATACTTGGGATGTCGTTAGACCAGTTTTTGAGCGTGAGGATAATAGCAATAATTTCCAAACGTGTAAGAAGGCCTAACCAGACCGTTAACTGAAATAAGATTGTTGATTGGCAATGTAGCAGTAATTCGACTAAAAGGGCGAATAAAAACAGCGTCCAGATCTTCGCTCCAATGGAGTGTGTTGCAATTTCCTTTTTAAATTTTGCAAAGCTAATGATGTAGGTTAATATCTCTGATCCTACCAAGATCAAAATCAATGTAGCATTATCCTTAAAAAATTGTGGACAGCTCAGGTAAGTTACCAGTGAAATACAGGCAAAAAACAGGAGATCGACACTGGAGTCCCATCTGCGTAACAGCGTGGTAGAAACAGCTAGCTTACGGGCAATAATGCCGTCAAATATGTCGCTTAATAATCCGATTACAAGAAATGAAATTGCATACCATTTAAAATGATCCACTTTGAGCCAGTAAAAGAGCAACAGCAGCAGGCCTAAGACAAGGCGCAGTATAATAAGTGTAAAAGGAATGTTCTTTTTCAAAGCCTGCGGATAATCGGTTAAAGCGTTGTCATTAAAGATACGTATTGTACATGATAAAACAAAAAAGGCATCTTTTATATTGAAAGGTGCCTTTTTTGTTTTTCTAGCTTGCCTGAGTTTTACGATGGATTTTTGAGGTGTTGATTAAAGTAGTCTGCAATTTTTTCGTACATATGAATACGGTCTTTCCCCATCACATTGTGTTCATGAGTCGGGTATAGAAAATAATCTACTTGCTTTCCGGCTTTAATACAGGCTTCTAAAAACTCCATGCTGTTTTGCTGTACAACGACAGGGTCTTGTGCGCCATGAATAATCAATAGTCTTCCTTTCAGTTGATCGGCTTTAGTGAGCAGAGATGTCAATTTATAACCTTCGGGATTTTCTTGTGGAGTGTCCATGTAGCGTTCGCCATACATAACCTCATAAAATTTCCAGTCGATTACAGGGCCTCCGGCTACAGCAGCCTTGAAAATATCGTTATGATGTAGCATGAAGGAAGTCGTCATAAAACCACCGAAGCTCCACCCGAAAATACCCATGCGTTGTTGGTCAACAAAAGATTTTGATTTAAGGAACTCAATTCCTTTCATCTGGTCGGCCATTTCGTTTTGACCGAGGTTGCGGTGCGTGGCCGTATAGAAATCCCGGCCTCTGTAATTTGTGCCGCGATTGTCCATGGTGAACACGATATATCCTTGTTGGGCCATATACATATCAAAATAACCGGCCCCTCCTAGCCATTTGTTAGAAACAAGCTGCGAATGTGATCCGCCGTATAAATAGTACATGACGGGGTATTTTTTTGCAGGATCAAAATCGTTGGGATAAATGATACGTCCTGTCAATGGGTATTTTCCATCTGCAGATGTCAACTGTACAAATTCGATTTTAGGATCATTTATTTTTCCGGCAAAAGGGTTCTCTGCATTGACTAAGGTTGTTTCTTTAGCAGATTTAACGTCTTTGATCTGAATTTTATTTGGTGTTTTTAAATTACTATACTGATCGTAGATGTACTTGCCATCGCTGCTTAGCGCAGCATGGTGCATGCCCGATTCATTCGTTAGTTGAACCGTTTTCCCTGATTTTAGGTCGACTTCAAATAATTGGCGATCTAAACCGTTGTTGGTGACTCCCGTGTAACTTACTTTGTTGCCATCAGCCGAAAAGTCAAGGAATGCTTCCATGACAATATCTTTATAGCCTAATTTTTTGATCAAATTACCTTCCGTGTTATAGAGGTAAAGTTGATTATAGCCATCTTTATCCGATTGATAAAGGAATTGATCCGGTTTGTTTGGTAAAAATGTCAATGGGTTTTCTGGCTCAACCCAGGTTGTCGCAGTTTCTTCGAACAGGGTTTTGACCAAGGAGCCGTTTTCTGCATTATATTTGTTGACTTTAAGATCATTTTGCCCACGGTTAAGTACTCCGACGTAGATGTATTTACCAGAAGGATCCCATGTAACCATGGTTAAATATTGCTCTGAATGCTCGCCGGTTTGAAGGGTTACCTTTTGCCCTGTGGTGGTATTGTAAACGATCAAAGAAACTTCTTCTGATTTTTGGCCTGTCATGGGGTATTTGATCCATTTGATATCCGCAATTTTGGGACTCCATTGCGGTAATGGATAATTGGCAACCATCGTTTCGTCTTTGTGGTAGTACAGCAGTTTGTCATTTTGATTGTTCCACCACATTCCTTTCTTGATGCCAAATTCTTGACGGTGGGTATAATCGCTTCCATTGACAATCCCTTTGTCTGTATCGTTGGTTACAGCGGTAATTTTGCCGTTTTTGTCAACAATTGCGATGTTGTTGTCTACTAAATAGGCGATTTTTGAAAAATCCGAACTGACTTCGCGATTAGCTCCCTTGTTGTCATTACCGATAAAACTTTCAATATTTTTTGATTTAATGTTGTAAGCTACCGTATAGGTTTTATCTTTTCCTTCAACTTGCAGTAATAGTGCATTTCCGTCGCGCCATTTGTAGTCGTAAGGAAATACGCGCAAACTAAATGTTTCGTTCGGGATAGCTGTTTTTAGTGCTTTTTCGAGATCTGTTTTAGATACGAGATTTGTTTCGCTCCAGTTATTGGAAGCGCTTTTGGATAATAGGTTCTGGTACGATTTATCGAGATAGGAGAGGTTGTTTGATTTTGGGATCCACGATGCTCCGGCTATCGATGTTGGGGCATAAGTTCGGGGGCCAAATACTGTTTCTTCTAAATTGAGGTTACGTTGTGCATAGCTGCTGATGGAGCTTGCCAACAAGAAGAATAGCGCAATTCTTTTCATTAAACTGTAATATTGTGTGAATGTTTATACTCAACGGCATAAGTGAGCCCATTCCAGTGGTTATTTGCGTGTCATTAATCCACTCACATCAGGCTTCTAAGTCTATTGCGGTAAGAAATTAATGGCGCAAGGAGCTCATTACATTCCGTTTGTTTTTAAATTTTATAGGGCTAAATTAGGGAAATAGCCCTATAAAACCTAATACAGAATTGTTGCTTTTCTAACTAAAATTGTTTGCTGCAAACCTATAGTTTACGTAACCAGATGTTTCTGAACTGGACCAAATCACCGTGATCCTGCAGTATAATTGGGCCTGGGCCATGGCTTATCTGCTTAGGTAGTCCTATATATTCTGTGGTACCGTCGATTTGGGTATTGTTTTGTACAACGACTCCATTATGTAAGACTGTTACTGTTCCTTTAGCGGTCAATATTCCATCTTTACTGAATTGAGGAGCCTTATAAATAATATCATATACATGCCATTTGTCCGGTGCAATTACTTGCGCCAATGGTGGACGTTGTTTATACAGACTACCCGCTCCACCATTGACATAGGTTGGGTTGTTATTGTTGTCTAATACCTGAATTTCATAATGCCCCTGTAGGAAAATTCCACTATTGCCGCGTCCTTGGCCTTCACCTTTGATTACTTCGGGGCTTTTCCATTCAACATGCAGTTGAAAATCGGTAAAATGTTCGTTAGTCTCAATGGCTCCAGCTCCCGGTTTTACTTCGAGCACGTTGTTGGCTACAGTCCAATTGGCTTTTCCTTTTTCACTTTTCCACTTACTGAGATCCTTCCCGTCAAAAAGGACAATTGCATCGCTTGGAATACCATGATCGATTGTTAATGTAGGGGGGACAGGACTATAATATTCCGTGTCACTGGCTTTCATATTGGTTTGGGCCTGCAGTGCTGTGGCACCAAATAAGAGCGTTGTTGCTAGTGCTGATGATAAAAAAAAGTTCATCTGTTGGGTTTTTGGTATGGCTAAATATACAAATAATCCCATTTGTATGGAACAATTTCCTTAGGTTTGTACATGGCAACCATTTTACAAACAGTATCGTTGAAAGAAGCCCGATTCTATGCACCAATAGGTTACTATGAAGAAGAACAGGTGCTTGGCAATGAGTTTTTTGTTTCTATTGATGTATGTTTTCCCTTTTTGAATACGGAGACAGAGAACTTAAAAAATACGCTCAATTACGAAGAACTCTATCAGATTACCGCTAGCGTTATGCAGCCTAAACGAAAATTGCTCGAATCTGCAGCTTCAGAAATACTAGATCAGATTGGGCTGCGGGTGGCCGATGCTGTGACGATCGAAGTGGTGATACGTAAATCGAACCCTCCCTTTGGTGGAGATCTTTCCTGCTCCCAAGTTAGCCTTAAATATTTCAAGGATTAAATTGAAACTGGATCAGCGATATGCTGGCTGAAAGATTTAGTTTTGCCAACTGTTATCTGATAGTCTTAAATTAACATTATGAATATTTACGATCTTGTAATTGCCGATAAGGAAAGGATAGCTTTAGAAGATGTCTTCTTGGAAGAGGAGAGCCGTCAGAAGCTCCATCAGCTGATTAAAGAGCATCGTTATATTAAAGAGCTTTCACAATATGGTCTGCCGGTTAGCAATAAGATTTTACTGCACGGTTATTCTGGTTGCGGAAAAACAACAACGGCGAAAGCCTTGGCCACAGCGCTCGAAAAACCAATTTATGTGTTGAATCTGAGCAACCTCATTTCTTCTCGTATTGGTGAAACCTCGCAGCACATTAAACAGGTCTTTGATAAAGCTGGGCGTGAAAAAGCAGTTCTGTTTTTAGATGAATTCGATCAGATAGGAAAGGCACGAATTAGTGAAGAAAAGGATGTGGGGGAAATGCGTCGTCTCGTGAATACCATTATACAGTTGATCGATTATTTTCCTGCTGAAGCGGTATTGATTGCAGCAACCAACCATCCCGAAATATTGGATACAGCCATTATCCGTCGGTTTCAGCTTCGTTTGGCTTTTGAGTTGCCGACAATGGTGCAGTTGGATGCTTATTATGATAAATTATTTACACCATTTTCGCATTATGCTGATGTCGTACCTCGACGCTATGGGATCTCCTATGCAGAGGCTAAGGACTATATTTACGATGCCGTCAAATTCTTATTGATTGCTACATTGGAACAAAATCAACCTTAATGATTTTTTTGAACGCTCCGCTTGAAATACTTAATAAAAAAATAACACCCTCTGATAAACTGTTTTTCTCTTCTACGTGAGTCTGTTAGTTGAACGCTCCGCTTCAGATGCTTAATAAAAAAATAACACCTTCTGATAAACTGTTTTGTCTCCTATACGTTAGTTTGTATATGGGGATAATTTAGGATAGGACGGGGTGTCGATGACAGATTGATCGCTAAGTCGCTAACAATAATTTGTGAATGAGTCAAAATGGCATTTATTTTCATTTTAAAATGACATTTTGTCTTTTAAAAGCTGCTGGTACGCAAATTGAATAATTCTCTTCAAATAGTTAGAACAAAAAAGCTTAACAATAAAACAAAAAATTAGGAGGACAAAAAATGGCATTAATTAAATTCCCTACAAAAAGTTTAAACACTGATGCAGTAAATCCATTTGTAAACACTGTATTTGACAATTTATTCAATGATAACTTCATCTCAGATCGTTTGGTATCCCGTGTGCCGGCAGTCAATATATCGGAATCCGAAAAATCATTTAAAGTTGAAATGGCAGCGCCCGGATTGGATAAATCTGATTTTAAGATCAATGTAGATAAAAATCTAATTACGATTTCAGCTGAGAAAAAAGAGGAAAGTGTTAGTGAAGAAAAATTATACAGCAAAAAAGAATTCAATTACTCTTCGTTCTCAAGATCATTTACATTGCCAGAGACCGTAGATTACAGCAATATCGATGCTGCCTATGAAGGTGGGATATTAATTTTGACTGTTGGCAAGAAAGAAGATGCAATCATTGCAAAACGTTTGATTGAAGTTAAATAATTCAGCAATACACAGGAAATAGTTCATTTTGGGAATGACCAAAAGATGAATAAAAGGCAATAGTTTTTAGGTTTAGTTTATGTTTTAATCCCTCGGAGTTCCGTTTGTGTTCCGAGGGATTTTTCTTTTATAAGGATGATCTTGACATGATGAAAAGACTATTCCGTTTCCGTATAGTTTTCAGATCGGGGAATTTTGGCGAGATAAGGCTCCATCTCTTCTGGTAATTTGGTTAATTTCCGCTTTTGAAGGTCCAGCCAGGCTCCATCGACGTTAACGGTACAGCACAAAACTCCGTCATGACGAAAAACCTGATGTATAAATGAAAAACGACTATTTGTTTTGTTGTATTTCGTCAGTTCTACTTTTACCTGTACATATTCATCCAAATGTACTTCTTTAAAATAGATAAGTTCTTCCCTGAATAAAATCGGACCGATATGAAATTCGGCAAATTTATCCAGTGAAAAACCCATTTTGTTCAACATATTACTACGGGCCTGAGCGCATATGTCTGCGTAAGCAGAATGCCGCATATGCCTATTTGCGTCGATCTGCGCCCATATAATTTGACCTTGATAAAATATATTCTCCATAATCTTCAGCGATTAGTCTCTATTTTAATAACAATTTACATAATTTTAAATAAAGCTGTAACACTTTGTTTGTTTGCTATACTTATTACCTAAATATATTTAAAGAAAAATCGCTAGGTGAACCCATCGGAAATAGAATTTCTTCGACTGATTGACGAGAATAAAGGTATTCTCGTTAAGGTGAGCCGTATGTATATGGATGATCATGAGGGGCGGCAAGATCTGTATCAGGAAATCGTGTATCAGCTGTGGAAATCCTATGCGACATTTAAGCAACAGAGTAAATTTTCAACGTGGATGTACCGTGTTGCCCTCAATACCGCAATGGTATTCTTAAAAAAAGAAAAGAAGCATCAGATTTATGATGCGTTAGAGGAGCGACATGATTTTGCAGAAGAAGCTTACGATACCGATAAAGATGAGCAACTGAAAGTCTTTTACCAGGCCGTTCAAGAGCTCAATGCAATTGAAAAAGCCCTGATATTTTTGTTTTTGGAAGGTCAAAGTCATCGCGAGATTGCAGAGAATCTGGGTATATCGGAAGTCAACGCCCGCGTAAAATTAAACCGCACGAAGGAGCGAATTCAACAAATCATTAAAAAATACAAGTATGAATTTTGATGAGTTAAAGAAATCTTGGCAGGAACAGCCTACAGATGAGGATTTACAGAATCCAAATCTCAAATACTATAAGGAAGTTGGCAATATCATGGGCAAGTTGCGCAAGAATATCAAACGCGAGTTTATCTCCTGGGTCGTTTGTATGGGCTTTTTGTTTTTGGTGCCTATCTTGCCAATGTATAAGATTGAAGGTTATGCGGCATTTGCCTATTACTTTTTTATCGTACAGATATCATTATCAAGTCTTTTATATTACCGGAGGTTCTTTTATTTGGTAAAGAGCACGAAAAAGATCGAGTTGTTGGCTTCTAAAGAACACTTGCTCAAGTTGTATTACGATTTGAAGTATGCCGTAGAGACTTATCGTATTGCGGCCTATGTGATGATTCCACAAGCTTTGTTTCTATATCTTATTATGATAGCACAGAATAAGACAACGGTGTGGTTTGATCGGTTGTACCATTTCAAGGAAACTTTCCAAGAGGAACCGAACTTTATTGTATGGATGATTCTTTCGGCAATTGTGTCTATCGTCCTTGTTGTTGGCCTGACAGAAATTATGATTCGTTGCTACTACAGTAGGTATATCACGGAGATCAAGGAGAAATTGGATCAAATGGAAACGGAATAGAGCGACCATATGAAATATCTACTTTGTTTTACAGGTGTTCGTGTTTATAGCGCGAGGATATTTCGTATATTGTTATCGAAAATCATTGTCCATTATGTATAATCCGACAAAGAAGTTACAGCGCAGTTCTCAGATCTTAAGTATATTGGCCAAATATGGTTTTAAAGATGCAATCGCTCGATTGCCGTGGAAAGGACCCAGATCAGCCATAGAACATCCTATAGATGTCGATGAGATCAGTGTTTATGCCCGTATTCGCATGGCGCTTGAGGAGCTCGGTCCGGCTTTTATCAAGCTTGGACAATCTGCTTCGACCCGGGAAGGATTGTTGCCCAAAGATCTCGTAGATGAACTTAAGCGCCTTGAGGATAATGTTCCCCCTTTTGAAGTGGATATTAAATCTTATCTCAAAGAAGAACTTGAGCTGGATATTGATGGGCATTTCCAGGAGATTACTGCCGAACCTTTTGCTGCGGCCTCTATCGCACAGGTATATCGCGCAATCTTAAAAGATGGAACCCAAGTCGTTTTAAAAGTCCGACGTCCCGGTATCGATGAGGTTATGCGCTGTGATCTAGCACTCATGCGTGATATTGCCAAAATCCTAACCATGTACAATGATGTACTGGAAAACCTTAACCTTCTGCTGATTGTTGAATCTTTCGCTACGACCATGCAGGAAGAGATGTCCCTGGTGATTGAGCGGCATAACATCGAACGCTTCACAAAGAACTTTAAAGGAAATAAACTGATCAAGGTACCCCGTGTTTATCCTGAACTCTCGTCGGACCATGTTCTTTGCATGGAATATCTCGATGGTTTCAAGGTAACTGATGCCGTTGAAATTAAACGTCGGGGAATGGATGTCCAAACGCTGGTCAAAAATGGGATCAATTTATACCTTGAGCAAGTGATTATTCATGGTTTCTTTCATGGCGACCCCCATCCCGGCAATATGATGGTGATGCCGGATGGACGGATTGCTTTTTTGGATTTCGGAAATATGGGTAAATTATTGGGGATAGACCGTAGGCAGCTTGAAGAGTTTATTCAATCGGCTATTTCCGAAGATGCTGTCCGGCTTGCTGACGTAATTGAAGACGTTGCCGTGGTGAGCCATATTCCGGATCGTAACCGGTTTGAAAGATCCCTATATGAGATTTTCGATATGATTGATAATGTATCTCTCGGGGATCTTAGCTTAGATTTATTGTTCAATAAATTGTGGAACATCATTGGTGACAACCGCTTGTATTTTCCGGAATATATTTATCAGTTGATGCGGGGCATTTCGTTGATGGAAGGTATTGGACGCCAGTTATATCCCGATCTTAATATTATGGAGAGTATCAAGCCCTTTGCACGTAGGATTATGATGGAGCGGCTCTCTCCAGAGGCAATCTTCAAAAAAGGAAAACATAAAGTTGAATCTTTTGCGCGCGATGTCGAAAAACTTCCTGAAGATATGCGCGCCCTTGTGCGCTTATTTCGAACAGGAAATTTTACACTCAACCATCGATTGATCAGTGCGCGATCTTTTAATGCTATTTTACGCAAGGGGGTCAATCGTATTGTCATCGGAATTATGTTTATGTCACTCAATTTACTAGGTGGGATGATTATTGTCGCACGCGTAGAACCACAGTGGTGGGGAATTCCCATTTTTGCCTGGATATGCCTTGGCTCAGCATGGGTCTTTGCCATATATTTATTTGTTGCTATGATCCGAGCAAAGGACAACGATTAACCGGGGTTAGAACGCATTTTCAGCCATGATGATTGGCTATGCATACATACACGCTATAAAATAAAAAATAAAAAGATATGGAAATCAATCTAAATGGGAAAAAAGCCCTGATCGGAGCGAGCTCTGCTGGTATAGGTGCAGGTATTGCCCAAGTGCTTGCCTCATGTGGCGTATCTGTAACATTGGCTTCCCGACAGGAGGAAAAGCTACAACGTACATGTGAAGGTCTTGATACCTCCAAAGGACAGGTGCACCAATATATCGTAGTGGACTACAATGATCACGAAGCATACAAAAAGCAGATAACACATTATTTTGAGTCGAATAAGGTGGATATTTTAATCAACAATTCGAATGGGCCTCAAGCAGGAACCATAGACCAAAAAAATCTGGCGGATTACCAGCATGCTTTTGAACTCTTATTTCAAAATCACTGTTACACGACCTCATGTGCGCTGCCTTATATGTTGGCAAATCGATACGGACGTATTATTAATGTGTCTTCTTCAACTGTGAAAGAACCGGTATCTAATTTAGTGTTGTCTAATACGATCCGTACAGCATTGCTTAGCTGGAGTAAATCGCTGGCAACGGATGTCGCTAAAGAAGGGGTGACGGTCAATAGCATCTTGACAGGCCTTTTTGATACGGACCGTATCCAGTCGCTAACCAACCTTGACGCTCAACGTATGGGTATATCCTACGAGGAAGCGCTACAATTGCGGTTGAAACAGGTTCCTGCGCAGCGTCTGGGTAAACCTGAAGAATACGGTTATCTCGTCGCTTTCCTTTGCTCCGAATATGCAAGTTATCTGACTGGAGCCAATATTCCTCTGGACGGCGGGATGTTAAAAGGCTTATAAAAAATGAGTTGCTCAATTACGTCAGGTCAAAGCCCTTGATTTGAGCATTCCATAGCTGATTGCTGTAGCCAGAGCTCGGTATAAAATTGCATAAAAAGGGGTGTCCAATCTGTTTGGACACCCCTTAATGTTAGTGTGATTTATTATTTTCAATTAGTTCAACACCAATTCGGTGTTGACAATGATGTCGACATCAGAAGCAACCGCTTCTACACCTGAAGGTAATTTATCATTGTATTTCATGCCGAAATCCTGACGGTTAATTTTTGTTTTAGCTGTAAATCCAGCACGTGTTTTTCCCCAAGGATCCGTAATGATTCCGCCATTTTGAGTCACATCGAAAGTTACTTTTTTCGTTACATCACGAATAGTCAAATCTGCTATCATAATATATTTTCCTTTTACTTTCGCATTTTTAAAACTGATAGACTTTAATGTCATTTTAGGGAATTTTTCCGCAGCAAAGAAATCATCGGTCTTCAAATGATTGTCACGGGCAGCTATACGTGTATCGATGCTGTTGACGTCGATAGAAAAATTAACTTTAGCATTGTTAAAGCCTGTTCCTGTTGCAGTTTCAACTGTACCTTCTACCTTTGTGAATTCACCATCAACAAAGCTGATTCCAAGGTGTTTTACATCGAATCTTGCATTTGTATGCGCAGGGTCTGCAGACCATTTTACTTGTGCTACAGCAACATTAACCATTAATACTGCTACAGCCAAAATTTGGAAAAATTTATTCATGTGTTTTCTTTTTATTTATCTAACCTTCAAAAGTTCAAAATGTTTGTTTGAACAAGCTTCTGCAAAGGTGGGATAAACTAACAACGAAAAAATTGATGTAGGTCAAGAATTTCGATTCGGCTTTAATATTTGTCTTTTTAGACGGCTTAAAAACTCTTGCGTGACGCCAAGATAGGATGCTAATTGCATATTGGAGATCCGCGGATAGATTTTAGGATACCTTTTGATGAAATCCAGATACCGCTCTTGTGCTGTAAAACCTATGCTCGAGATAATACGGTGCTGCGATGCTATTTGGGCACGTTGGGCCATTATCCTGGAGAGTTTCTCAAAGATTGGATGATCTTCGTAAAGTTTGTCTTTATTTTTTTTTGACAGTGTAAGTACCACAGCGTTTTCCAAAGCTTGGATATTTTGAAGCGCTGGCTCCTGATAATTAAAGCTGGCAATATCGCCGATCCACCAATCTTCAATTGCAAACTGTAGAATGTGTTCGATCCCATCCGCGGTGACATAGAATGATTTAAATAAACCGCTGATCACGTATGCTTCATGGTGGCACACCTCTCCGGCCCGGAGAAAGTATTCTTTTTTCTTTATTTTCCTTACCTGATAACGTGAAACGATGTCATTCAGTTCTTCCTCAGTGACATCAATGCGTTGTTTTACAAATTCCTTGAATTGTTCCATTTGGCTGTAAAATACGAAATTTTGCAATGCTAATTTAACAAGCTGTTTGATTCCTGTCAATCCTAAGTTAAAATAATTCAGTTGCTGGCTATTGCTTTTATTCAATTTGATCAAAACAGTGATGAAATCAACATTTTGGTGTAATATTTGACTGGATATTGCCGTAATTCAAATAGTTTCATCAATAATTGGTATCTTCTGTAGGATTTAAAATAATTTGATTGCTAAAACTATAAATATATCTCATGAAGTTTGTTGCACCCAATACTCTGGAAAACGATAAGGTTGTATTACGAATCATAGAACCAGCGGATTTTGATACGCTATATCAAGTTGCCAGAGATCCCTTGATCTGGGAACAGCATCCCAATAAGGACCGCTGGAAGGAAGATGTTTTTCGCCAATTTTTTGAAGGCGCCTTAGCAAGTAAGTCTGCTTATCTGATCTTGGATAAGGAAAGTGGTGCCTGCATCGGTAGTACGCGGTATTATGGCCTTGATGAGGCGGAAAAATCGATTTTTGTTGGGTATACGTTTTATGCCCGTGCATATTGGGGTGCAGGCATCAATCCATTGGTCAAAGAGATGATGTTTGATTTTGCCTTCAATTTTGTGGATCGAATTTACCTGCATGTGGGGGCTGAAAATTATCGTTCTCAGACAGCAGTTGAGCGCTTGGGCGCAATTAAAGTGGCTGAAAAGATGGTCAGCTATGTGAACGAACCTGAACGTAAAAATTTTGAATACGCACTGGAAAAATCGGCCTGGCGGCGAATCAAGAGATAAAGCCTTATTATCCCTTGATTCCGCTGAGTATACTGCCTATAATGACTGTTAATACAATCAATGTGATAATAATGTAAAGCCTGTCCTTCTCGATGACAAACCCAAATAACGAGCCGATCACGCGTACAATAGGGGTGCAAATCAATAGAAGTACACCTAACTGTATAACCTGTGGAATATTTCGGCTAAAGGCCCCGGTAATAATTCCGGTAATTGTTGTGTTGGAATTCCCCTCACCGACAAAATCTCTGTAATTCGGTACGGTATCCTGTCCATGAACAATGAGGTAGAAGATACCGCCAAGGATAAGAATAGAGGAGGCGAGTATAACGCCAATACGTAAAATTTGCCCTACCAAAAGTGAGATGTCCTTGTCTCCCCAATAGTGTTTCGAAAATACTTGTTTCATTTTGAGTAGTTATGTCCTTCATCGTCTAGCGGAAGGACGTTACAAACCTAAAATTCTAAATCGTGTAAACTACCGTTTTTAGAATTTATGCTGGAATCCGTTGAAGATCATTTCCAAGGCCACCAATGTAATGGCGACGGCGAAAATAATGCGTAAAGTCTTCGGATTCATGCGTTTTAAGAGCTTGGATCCGGTAATGGCGCCGCATAATACGCCTAGGATAACTGGAAAAGCAATACCTGGATCCATATAGCCTCTTTGTAAATAGACCACTGCAGAAGCCGCTGCGGTGACACCGATCATAAAGTTGCTTGTTGTGGTACTGACTTTAAATGGAATTTTCATCATGCTGTCCATTGCTAGTACTTTAAGGGAACCGGAACCAATGCCCAATAATCCAGAAAGTATTCCTGCAACCCCCATCAAAGAGAAGCCTCCGGCTATGTTGGTAAGTTTGTATGGAATTAATTTGCCATCAGCAGGATAGGTACTGTTCAGCTTCAATTTTTCTGCCAGGACCGAACCGCCGGAAAGTGCGTGTTCGTTTTTCTTACGTACCGTCATAGCCGCAGAGAAGATAAGTACAACACCAAAGATGATTGCAATGGTATTCGTAGGCATATAAATGGCAATAACAGCGCCGATCACTGCTCCAATGGTAGTTGCAATTTCAAGAAACATCCCGAGCCGGATGTTGGTGATGCCTTCCTTGACGTAGGCTGTAGCTGCACCGGATGAAGTCGCTATGGAAGCCAGCAAGGCAGCTCCAATGGCATAACGGATGTCGACATGAAACAGCAGAGTCAATAAAGGGATGACAACGACCCCTCCGCCTAAGCCTGTCAGAGATCCTAAGAGTCCTGCTACAAAAGCACCCAGGAGAAGGATGATTGTAAAGGTGAGAATAGTCATAAATATTTGTTTGTTTGTGTGATCCAAAAAGCAGCTTCCGCTTAATGGAAGGTAATTTGTTGTAAACTTAAGGGCTTTTTATTGTTTTTGAAATTTTTAAGCCGGAATAGATACAAATGTTACATCAAAAGTATCATCAAAAAAATGATACTGCCCTGCCGCTTCTCAGCGTGGGGCAGTATCGATGACCTTTTAATGGTCTAAGTATATCGTATATAAAATATGGACAACATTATTCAGCGATTGTTTGTTGTACCTTTTCTTTTCTGTTGAAGATATCGTAGATGATTGGAAATACCAACAACGTTAATATCGTCGCTGAGATTAGTCCGCCAATGATGACGATCGCCAAAGGTTTTTGTGATTCCGAACCTATACCGGTCGATAATGCAGCCGGCAATAATCCGATGGAAGCCATTAGAGCTGTCATGACCACAGGTCGTGTTCGCGATTTTACACCTTTATAAATTGATTGGTCATTGGGTAGACCTTCCTTCTTGTTCTGATGGAATTCCGAGATCAGGATAACTCCATTCTGGATACATATCCCGAATAATGCAATCATACCTACTCCAGCCGAAATTCCAAAATTCATACCTGTAACGTGTAAGGCAATAATTCCACCGATAAGTGCAAAAGGAACGTTGGCCAATACGAGCAGCGAATCCTTGATATTCCCGAATAGAATAAACAATAGGAAGAAGATGACGATCAAACTGATTGGTACCACCTGTGCTAAACGGTGTGTAGCACGCTGCTGATTTTCAAATTGTCCAGTCCAGCCAATGGAATATCCTTCCGGAAGCTTAATTTTACTTACTTTTTGTTGTGCTTCAGCAATGGTGCTTCCTAAGTCACGGTCGCGGATGGAAAATTTGATGCCGATATAGCGTTTGATGTTGTCGCGATAGATAAAAGCAGCACCATTATCTTTTTCAATGGTCGCGATACTTTTCAAAGGGATTAATGTACCATCACCACATGGAACCATCAGCTGTGCAATATCTTTTTCTGTTTTCCGATATTCGGGTGCATAGCGTAGGCGAATGTTAAATTTGCGTTCACCATCGTACAAAATGGAAGCGGTCTTTCCGCCGAAGGCCATTTCGAGTACCGCCTGTGCATCTGCCGGTAGAACGTTGAAAGCTGCCATACGGGTCCGGTCCAATACCACACTCACTTCGGGCTGACCAATATTGAGAATAATACCAGGTTCTTTAATGCCTTGAATACCTTTGACCTGTGCATAAACTTCTTTCGCCAGGCGGTCTAAGGTTGCGAGGTTATCGCCAAAGATCTTGATGCCGTTTTCGGCTTTGAAACCAGCAACTGCTTCGGCAACATTATCCGAAATAGGCTGTGAATAGTTATAGGTAATACCCTGAAATTGTTTGAGTTTATGGTCCATCTCTTCGATCAGCTGATCCATGGTGATTTTACGGGTCCATTCCTCTTTAGGTTTTAGGGCCACAGCAAACTGAACAAAGCCAAAGCCATTGGGGTCGGTACCATCGTTGCTCCGTCCTGTTTGCGACAGTACGCCGGTGACTTCAGGAAAGGTTTCCAAAGTACTCTTTAACAGTTTGGTTGTTTTAACCGATTCACGTAAAGAAGTGCTCATAGGCATCTCGGCAGTAACCCAAAGAGACCCTTCATTTAATGTCGGTAAAAATTCTGTTCCTAAAAATTTTGCAGAAAATAAGACTGCAGCTAGTAAAGTAATCGCAACGATCATACTCAGACGCTTGTTTCGGAATGTAAATCCAAAACCCTTGGCGACAATTCTATTCCAGAATTCAACAAATGGATTGTGTCTTTCTTTCACATTTTTATTGAGCAGAATATGCGATAAAGCGGGAACGAGTGTCAAGGTAAACAGTAATGCACCCAGTAAAGCAAAACCCAGGGTAAAGGCCAGTGGAGAGAACATTTTTCCTTCTACTTTTTGGAAGGAGAATATGGGCATCAATGAGGTGATGATAATCAGCTTGGAGAAAAAGATTGCTTTCCCCAAGCCTGTTCCTGTCTGTTTGATCCAACCTGCTTTGGCCATTTTGTTGAATTTCTCCATGCCCAGCTTATGGGCTTGGTGGTCCAACATGACAAATATCCCTTCAACCATGACGACTGCACCGTCGATGATAATACCAAAGTCTACAGCGCCTAGAGAAAGCAAGTTGGCACTCATGCCTGCTAGTTTAAGGCATAGAAAGGCAAAAAGTAATGCGAGCGGTATGATAATGGAAACGATGACCGTAGTGCGCCAATCTGCCATAAAAAGCAATACCATTAAGGTGACGAGCACAATACCCTCAATTAAGTTATGCATAACGGTATGGGTCGTGAAATCCATGAGATTGTCACGGTCATAGAAGGTTTGCATTTTGACATCCTTGGGAAGGATTTTGTTGTTAAGCTCGTCTATTTTCGCTTTTACAGCAGTTAAAACCTCTCTTGGATTTTCGCCTTTCCGCATTACGATGGTTCCTGCTACCACATCATCATTTTTACCAAAACCGGCTTGGCCCACGCGGGGCATCGCGCTTTCTCTTACTTCGGCTACATTTTTAACAAAGACAGGATTTCCTTTTTGGTTGATTACAGTGATGTTTTCGATATCATTGATTGAGTTGACCAAACCAATACCGCGTACGACGTAGGACTGGCCACTTTTTTCGATGACATCTCCACCGACATTCAGGTTACTTTTGCTGACAGCATCAAATACCTGCAAAGGGGTCAGATTAAATTTGTCTAGTTTGATAGGGTCAGTACTGATTTCGTAAACCAAATCCTGTCCGCCAAAAACGTTGATATCTGCTACACCTGGAACACCGCGTAAAGCGCGGTCAATGACCCAGGTCTGCAAAGTAAGGAGGTCGCGTGAATTACGTTGATCGCTATGTAATGTATAACGGAATATCTCTCCTGTAGGGCCATAAGGGGGCTGTACTTCAGGGTCGACATTGTCGGGCAAGCTTACAGATCGCATGAGGTTGTTGACCTGGTTGCGGGCAAAAGTGTCGTCAACACCATCATCAAAGATGATTTTAACAATGGAGAGGCCAAACATGGTGGTGCTCCGTATACTTGTTCTCTTTTGAACTGGACTCATGCCTAGTTCGATTGGTGTCGTTACAAAACGTTCGACTTCCTCGGCACTTCTTCCATTCCATTGGGTAATGATGGTTATTTGTGTATTGGTTACATCAGGAAATGCCTCAATAGGCATGCTTTTAAAGCTAATGAAACCAGCAATAGCCAAAATACCGACCCAAATAAAGGTAAATGCTTTATTTTTAATGGAAAAGGCAATGATATTTTTAATGAATTTGTTCATTCGTGTAAATGCTAAGACGGATTAATTATTCAGTGCTCTATAGATCAAAAGTTTATTGTTGACAACAACTTTTTCACCTTCCTGTAGTCCCGTAGCCATATAGGTTGTTCCTTCGTTTTGTTTGATCGGCAGTATTTCGCGAATCTTAATATCATTTTGGGATTTATAGATTAATACGAAATATTTGTTTTGATCGAAAATAACCGCATCAGAAGGAACTGCGAGTGCTTCCGTATTGGAGCGATGCAATACTTTAATGGTCGCTTTACTATCCGGAATAAGTAAACCATCCTTATTGTCTAGCACCACCCGTGCCTGCATTGAATTCGTCTGCGGATCGATGATCTTAAAGATTTTATCGATACTGCCCTGGAATTTTTTGTCCGGGTAGCTCAGGGTAGACACCATAGCGGGCATACCCATACTAATCTTGTCGATATCCGTTTCGTTGACATTAAGAATTGCCCATACATCTTTTGTATTGGCCACATCAAAGATGTTGTCGCTGCGGTCACTACGCAACTGCATGTCCTTATTGATGTTCTTTTGGACGATGTAACCATCGATTGGAGATACGACCGAATAAATATTGCCTGTACGGACATTGTAAATCTGACTGACAGCCTCTGAACGGCGTAGCTGCTCTTTGGCTTTGGTTAATTGTCCTTTTGCCTCCAGCATGTCTTTATCTGTGCTCAATTTTCCGTTATACATATCTTCAGCTACACGGTAGTTTTTCTCGGCGAGTAATACATCGGTTTTGGCATCCGAAAGATCCTTTTGTATACCAGCGACTTCCGTACTTCTGATTGTTGCCAATACCTGACCTTTATGGACATAATCACCCAAAGAAACATTCACGGAGACAACATTCCCTCCAACGAGTGGGAAAATATCGATGTAATTGTTTTGATCGGCCGATATCTTTCCAAAAAAGTTGAGTTCTTCGGTCACATTTTCTTTTTTTACCGTAGCAAAACTTGTCGATTTAAGCATCGTCTCACTAATTTCGAAACCTTTGACAATGGTTGCATTATCTGTTTCTTTATGATTTTGGCAAGAGTAAAGTAGCACTATTGCCACAGTGGCTATAAGAAATTTTTTAGTTGACATGAGTTGAATTGAATAGAGAAGTTTGAGCCAGGTAGTTTAATTGTTCGGCGTTGAGAATAATTTCCTTTTTCATATCGTATAACTTAAGAATAGATATGCGATAGCTGTCCATAAAATCAGTGAACTCAACTAAAGAAATATTCCCTTTTTTAAAATTATTGAATATGCCATCATAGACCACAGCGATGTTGTGAAGGTCGTCTGAAGTAATGGTAAAATATTGATTATATTGATTTTCCCATGACTGATAGTTGGAACGGATCTGTGACTCCAATAGCTGCCGTTGGACTTCAATATTTTTCTTTGCCTCTTCTTCGGCGTATTTCGCTTTGATAACATTTCCTTTATTTTGTTTCCACAACGGGATCGGAATGGCGGCTGTAACATTGACTTCATTGTGGAATACCCCCCCGTTCTGGCTGTAGGAAAGGCCAAGGTTAATATCAGGTGTATTTAAAGACTGTTGCCATTTTGTAAATAACTGTGAGCTTTCAGCAGTCTTTAAGGCAAATTGATAATCGGCATTGTTTTCCAAGGCCAATTGATAGATTTTGTCCAAAGGCATTGTTGGTTTTACGGCAAGTTCCTGATCTGCTTCTCGATCTGTTAACTTCGGTAATACATCTTCCTGACTGGAAATAAGCACACGTAATTGCTGCTGTAGATTGATGCTATTATTGATCGCTGTCGTTTTTTCGTTGTTGAGATCGATGGCCATTGTTTGAAGACGAACTTGATCTTTCAAAGAAACGTTCCCCTTTTTTCCTTGCTCTTTATAAGCTGCAAGCAGATTATTTAGGTAATCCAACTGAATTTTAATATCTGCCAACTTATGTTGCTCAAAGTAAAGAGAATAGAAGGTTGTACGCAGTTGCGCGCGAAGGCTCGCCAGTAATTGACTGAACTGCAACTTAGCAAGTTCAACATTTGATTTGGCAAATTCCACTTCATTCTTCTTTTTTCCACCGAGATAAATCAATTGGGATACGCTTGCTTCCTTGGATTGACCAATATGAAATGTTTGTTTGTTCTGTGGGTCATAGGCATTGGCAGACAGCTGCAACTGTGGTAGATCCCATATTTTGGCCTGTATAACGTCAGCCTCTGCTTGGCTGATGTCATATTGTTGCGCGAGCAAGGAGAGGTTACTTTTGATAAAGGCTTCTTCGCATTCCTGCAGGGTCATCTGTTGTCCCAAGATCTCACTTTGCTTAGTCCCAAATGTACTTTCATGAATGCTCGTATAAACAGCTTGTGGTGGTTTTTGTTGAGCAAAAGTCATGCTATTGAAAAGCAATAAAAATATAAGGGGTGTCTTTGTCATATGTTTCAAATCTTATGTAACAAAATAACTGGTCTAAGATTAAAGACCCCTTAATAAATGCTTAAAAAAAGCTTAAAAAAGCATGTTTGTCAGATGGGTGGATAGGTATTAATGGGTATAGTAAATATATGTTCTTGTTGCTAAGAGACTTGACATAGTCTGTCTAAATCAGGTAACTATACTTCGCGGTTAGGAAACAATTTAAATAATAATACAAAAGTATGCGTAGATTGTTTTAGATCTGCCTGATATGCTATTGTTGCTTGATGCGATTGCATGATACGCTGAACGATACGTAGCCCTAAGCCTGATCCTGTTGTTTCATTTGCATTTTCACCGCGGCTGAACGCATCAAAAATCCGCTTTTGGTCGATTGTACTTAAAGCCGGGCCAGTATTGCTGACAAGTACCTTGAGTTCGAAGGTTGATTCTAGAATCATCACTTTTACCTCCCTGGTATCGGAGTAGAGCGCGGCATTTTTAAATAAATTCACAAAAGCAATTTCAATCAATTGTGCGGAACAGAAAATACTAAGTTTTGGATCTTCGATCCCACCAATTGAAAAATCCAGTTGCAGGTCGGGGAATACCTTGGCTACTTTTTCATAGGCCATAAAGATAATTTCATCGATCCGCTCTTCCTTATAGGTCATTTTCAAACGCTCGGAGTCGAACTTTGAAAGTAACATCAGCGAATCGGTTACCTCCGAAAGATGTAAGGTTTCCTTGGATATGTTACGTAAAACCTGCTTTACGTCTTCACTCAGCTGATTTTGATGATAAAGGTTCTCCAGCTGAAAGGACATTCGGGCAAGCGGTGTTCGCAGCTCGTGGGAGGCGCTGGAATTAAATTCTTTCTGCGATTCGAAAGCAGCCGAAAGTCGCAGCAGCATGGTATTAAATGCTCGGGTTAGTACAGCAATCTCATCGGTATGACCGGTATACTCGACGGGTTTGGTAAGTTTACTAGCATTAATCTGCGTAATATTATCTTTTAATTTATCGAGTGGGATCAATAGGCGCTGGATGAGGTTATAACTAAATATCCAGACCAGAACAGCGCTCAGGACAAATAATATCGTTAGGACGAGCGCTAGATGGTCCATTTTTTCATTTCCGGAGTAATCCTGTGCTTTTACGATAATATAATAAGGTAAACCGTTGATGCGATAATATTTGGCCAGTGTTTCATATTGGTCCTGATAGTAGAAGATCTGTTTTTCCTGATTTAGCCGATTGACAATCGAAGCATTCCAGGTAATGGTCTGATCCTTTACGGTACTGAAGACGAGCTGTTTGTTTTTGTCAAGGATGATAACATCTTCATAGAAAAGGCCATCTTCGTCATCGTGAAAATAGTTTTTGTAAGACTGGCGGTTGAAATAGGGGTTACTGGCGATATAATGGGAAATATTGTCCAATTTATCAATCAGTCGCTGGCGAAATTGATCTTTCCGAAAATCGAAACTAGCATAGTAGATAATCAACATCGCCATACCGAAAAGGACGGAGAATGCAATGCTAAAGCTAATCGCTATTTTCTTCTTTAAATTCATTTTTCTGCCGATAGGTAATAACCAAAGCCAGGTCTTGTATGGATCAGTTTATTCTCAAAGTTTTTATCAATCTTCTTACGCAAAAAGTTGATATAAACTTCAATTGTATTCTGTGTTGTCTGAAATTGATTTTGCCATACTTCCTCCGATATATGTTGCTTGGACAGGGGGCGGCCCTTTGCCTGTGCTAAGATAAGCAGCAGCTGAAATTCCTTTTGAGTAAGATTAATTTCTTCATTTGCACGTAATACACGGGCCTCATCAGGATAAATGATCAGATCATCGACTACCAGTGTTTTTGTTTCATTGCTTTCGCTATGTTGTTGCCGACGCAATAGGGAATAGATGCGCATCAGCAATTCATCTAAGACGAAAGGTTTAACCAAATAGTCATCAGCAGCCCGTAGAAATGCCTCCTTTTTATCATCTATATCATCGTATGCCGAGAGAATAATAATTGGTGTAAAGGCGTCATGGCTTCTTATCTTTTTACAGATTTCCAATCCATTGATTTTGGGGACATTGATGTCCAATAGATAAAAACCATATTTCTTCTGGTGTGTTTTGGCCAAAAAATCGATTCCATCAAAGGCTTGATCACAGGTAAAGCCCTGGCTTAATAGAAAAGATCGGATCTCTTTAGAGAGTACCTTGTCGTCTTCGAGCAGCAAAATGTCCACCATATTTATATCTGTTGTCTTTTCGTAAAAATAAACAAATTTTTGTCATCCAATCAAAGAGATGTTTTCTTCGTACTTAATTTGGTAACATAAGATTTACACGAAGAAATATGAAACAAAAAGAAATCTAAGTAGATTCAAATCGAAATTATAAATAAGTGTTATGGAAACCAGAAGAGAATTCTTACGAAAGACCCTACTATTTTCAGGAGCAGCAGGTATTGCCAGCTTCATGCCCGCATCGATCCAGAAAGCCTTTGCCATAGACCCTGACCCAGGAAGTAGTTTTTTAGATGCCGAACATATCGTCATCCTGATGCAGGAGAACCGATCCTTTGATCATACGCTAGGTAGTCTTTCGGGAGTTCGGGGTTTCAATGATCCACGTTCGATACGTTTACCGAACGGTTTACCCGTATGGTATCAAACGGATAAAGAGGGAAAAACGTATGCTCCTTTCCGATTAAACCTGAAGGAAAGTAAAGTGACCTGGATGGGTTCTCTTCCACATAGTCGTGCAAGCCAGGTGGATGCCTTTAACCAAGGTCGTTACGATCATTGGCTGTTATCGAAGCAATCAGGGAATAAACAATATGCGGCTATGCCCTTAACATTGGGGTATTTTACACGCGAAGATTTGCCTTTTCATTACGCCTTAGCGGATGCTTTTACAGTATGTGATCAGAATTTTTGCTCGGGTATGACCAGCACTACGCCTAACCGTTCCTTTTTCTGGACGGGTAAGATTACAGAGATGAAAGATGGTCTGCAAAAAGCGAATATTCGGAATGATGACTTTGGCTATGGTAAAATGACCTGGGAAACTTTTCCGGAATTGCTTGAAAAGAATGGCATTAACTGGCGTTTTTATCAAAATGAGACAAGCTGTGGCGGCGGGTTTTCCGGACAGGAAAGGGCATGGCTATCCAATTTTGGGTGTAATCTGCTGGAGTTTTTTCAGGCTTATCAAGTTAAATTTAAGGAGAACTATATCAAAAGCCTAGAAACACAGGTTCGGGATTTGCCCATGCAGATTTCCAAGTTGGAAGAGAAGTCTCCTTCTTCCGAAGAACAAGCCGAAAAGATACGCGCTGATATTCGCAAAAAAAGTGAGGCACTTGAGCGAGCGGAGACCGAACTAAAGGAATTCAATCCAAACAATTATAAAAAGCTAAGTGATTTTACGAAATCATTAAATGAGCGGGCGTTTACGGTAAACAAAGGGGACAACAATTACAGGTCGCTTGATACGTTACATTTTAAGGCACAGGGGAAAAAAGCTGCGCTGGAAGTCCCAAAAGGCGATATTCTTTATCAATTTCGCAAAGACGTTGATACTGGTAAATTGCCTGAGGTATCCTGGTTGGCCGGCCCACAGAATTTCTCGGACCACCCGAGTGCGCCCTGGTATGGAGCTTGGTATGTATCTGAAGTTTTAGATATCTTAACAAAGAACCCTGAGGTTTGGAAAAAAACTATTTTTATCATTACCTATGATGAAAACGATGGTTACTATGATCATGTTAAACCTTTCCTTGTACCTGATTTAAAGAAGAAAGATACAGGGGCATGTTCTCCTGGGATCGATACGGAGGTGGAGATGGTTCGTTTAGAAAATGAGCTAAAACAGGGGATTCCTAAAAAACAGGCACGCGAAGGGGCTGTGGGCCTAGGTTTTCGTGTTCCCATGTATATTGCGTCGCCTTGGTCACGAGGTGGTAAGGTCTGCTCTCAGGTATTTGATCATACGTCTACTTTGCAATTTTTGGAATCTTTCTTTAACAAAAAGCTGAACAAGAATATGCATTTGGAAAACATCAGTGCATGGCGTAGAACAATCTGTGGTGATTTGACAACCGCTTTTACACCTTTTACTCAGCAAAAGGAACAACTCCCTTTTCTTGATAGGAATCAGTATATCGAAACGATATACAATGCGCAGTTCAAAGATGATCCGCGAGGCTTTGTTGAGGTCAAAGATCCTGATCTCGCGACTAAAAACGGATGGATTCCGGGATTTGACCGAATACAGGAGCGGGGGATTCGTAAATCTTTGCCATTGCCTTATGCGCATGATGCGGTGGGCTTTGTGAAAGACGGCGTGTTTCATCTAACGATGACTGTAGACAGCAAGTTTTTCGGAAAAAGGACCGCAGGTACAGCCTTCAACGTTTATAGTCCGTTGGAATATCGTGATGAACAGGGGCAAAGTGAAACTTACCGTAATTGGAATTTTGCGGTGAAGGCCGGTGATCGTTTGGCATATCAGTGGGACCTGGCACGATTTGAAGGAGATCGCTATGCGTTTGAATTGCACGGTCCAAATGGTTTTTATCGAAAATTTTCTGGACAAAAAGGAACAGCAGCACTAGAGGCTACCGTTTCTCCGGAACTGAAAGCGCTAACTCAGGCAGCGACAGGGAAATTGCAGCTGAGACTCAGGAACAAGAGTGACCAGCGGGTAACGGTAGTTGTCGAGAGCCTTAGCTATGGAAAATATGCCATAACGAAAGAAATAGCTCCTGCCGAAGAAGTTCCATTGATCCTGGATGTTGAAAGTCAAGGAAATTGGTATGATATTGCTGTACGAATCAAGGGAGACAGCAGTTTCGTCATTCAGCTCGCAGGGCGATTGGAAACAGGTGTTGAGTGTACAACTGATCCATTATTAGCATAATCTGTACTGTTTCAGCAAGGATGGCGGTCAATTCTTATTGAATGGGTTCCCTGCTGTTGCTATATATCTATCAATAGTATCCGCTTGACCTTATTTACACGCGAACAAATAAGGTCTCCGGATAGTTTGTTTCTATATAACGACGAAGATACAACTCCGTATCAGTACTTATGGTGCAGTCTTTATGAACGGGGAATGTATTGTAAACCAAGGTATGTAGATTGATCTTGCGCCTGGTGATCGCTTCCAGACTAAGTAAGGTATGATTGATACTCCCTAATTTTCCAGAGGTGACAAAAATAAGTGGATACTGCATTTCTTGGATGTAATCGATAATCAGATAATCTTCTCTTAATGGAACCATCAATCCACCTGCACCCTCAATAAGAACAGCGTCGTAGCGTTGGCTTAATGTTAAGCTAGCCTGTCTGATCTTTTTAAAGTCAATTTCACGATTATCGAGACGTGCTGCTAGATGAGGGGAGGCGGGGTAGGTGAAAATCTCCGGCATCGTAATTTTCTGGTGATCTTCTGCTGTTAATGGGATTTCCATGAGTTGGCGATGGAGGACGATGTCTTCAGAAATAGTTGTATTTCCAGTTTGTACAAGCTTTTGGGTAATGGTGCGTATACCGCTTGTATTCCATTTTTTCGCGAGGAGGCCAGTCGCATAACTTTTTCCGATCCCGGTATCTATGCCGGAAACAAAATAGATATTTTCATTCATCGCTGTATTTCTTTTGTAGGTTGTTCGATTGTTTGTAATTCGAGTGCTCAGCTGTTATTTTTTTGCAATAATATAGATGGGATGGTAGGTTAGGGATACGCCCTCTTCTGTCCCATAGTGCGATGTATACTTATCACAGAAAGCCCGAAGTTTGCCTTTTGTCCACCGGTGATTTTTTATTCCCGTTACCCCTGTTTGTTTCAGGTGAACAAGAACTTGTAGTGGGCTTTCAAAGTTCAGTTTCAAATGTTCTTCTTGTGCAACGAGGATCTTATAATTCAACGCTAAAAGTTCTGCGATAAGTTCCGATTTGGATCGATAGGTTAGTCCAACATGTGCCGTTGCATTGACCTCGTGCATATTGTCATGTCCAAAAGTGCTGAAGGCAAGGATACCGGAATCCGGAAGGGATCCATAACAGCTTTCAAAGAAAGCGCGAGGATTGTTGAACCACTGAATCGTAGAACAGGACGCGATTAGATTGATGTCTTTGGGAAAAGCATGAGTTTCTGCATCAGCACAGATGAACGTGTGCGACGATGTCAAAATATCCATTACTTGGGGCATCATTTCTGGACAGATATCATTTAAAACCATTTTTTTTGGTTTGATATGCTGTAAGATTAACCGCGAAAAAAGCCCTGTTCCACAGCCAATTTCCAATACTTTTTGTGGTCTTAGCTGTATGTTCTCCTGCATCAACCTGATCATTTTTTTTGCTATTTCGTATTGGGCGATCGCTGCCGACTGATAGTTAGATGCCGCTTTAGCGAAACGGGACCTAATCCTTTGTTTGTCCATCATGATGATCATCTTAAAAGGTGCTTAAATAATTGTTCGGGATAATGAGTAGCATCGATTATCGTATATGCAGTACCGGGCCAGGCGCATTTTTGATTCTCTAAGTTGAAGATTCGATCTTCTTTGCCAATATATATCTGATGCCATTGGAATGCTGCTGCTGATTTTGCACCAGCTGTTTTTTCAATCGCGATGAGCTCTGAACGGAGGTCTTCGATGTCGCGTTGGGGGGCTCTTTCAAGAAAGTAGTTAAAAAGGGCCTTGGAACCACACATGCGTAATCTGAATTTTTCCAACGTTTTATTGCTCAGTGTATCCAATGTTCCTTTAAATAACTGGCTAGGAATTCCTTTTTCGTCATCTATTGGAAATGGTGTTCCATTGATTGCAGTACATGTGCTGATGGGGTAATTGCTGTTTTGAAGTTCGGGCAGTACCATTGATGCCGCCCATACCCCCATAGACCAGGCGAAAACCTCAATTTCCTGGTAACCTGCCAGTAGACTTTTGTCTAACAGTAAATCCGAATAACTATGGGCAACAATAAGATCTTTGCCGACTGGGGAATAGTGCAAAAAAGGATGTTCATCCATGCCCCAGCCTGCAAAGAATAACAGTAGTTTTTCGTTGGATTTTACCTGAAGATGCTGCCCTGGCAAGTTATCGACCGGAGTGACTCTTTTAGGAGCGATTCTTTTAAGTATCATAAGCTTGCTGCGAGTTGTTTGATCATGGACGATGTCATTGTTGCTGTCAATGAAATTCGGATTCTTGACGTTCCTTCTGGTACTGTGGGCGGGCGTATGGGAAGCACGTAAAATCCCTTTCGCTGCAGGTCTTCTGCTTTCAGTACCGTTTCCTTGTTATTACCGATAATGACCGGTAGAATATGACTCTCTGACGGACAATTAAAGCCTTTGGCAATTATGTGCTGTTTGAGCAATAGGCTATTTTTGTGCAGCTGTTGGCGCCGGTCTGTAAAGTCACTTAAGCGTTCCAAAATAAACACAGTCCATAATAGATTGATTGGAGGCAACGCTGTTGTAAAAAGTAGTGTACGTGCCTTATTGATCAAATAATTTCGGATTGGTTCCTTACATAGCAGGTAGCCACCAACCGATGCTAAAGCTTTTCCGAAAGTGCCTGTCAGGAAATCAATATCGGCAATACATTGCTGTTCTTCTGCGCAACCAAGTCCCTGTATTCCGCGTACCCCTACGGCGTGAGCTTCATCGACATAAAGTAAGGTATTGGGGAAACGTTGTTTTAGACTGACCAGATAGTTGAGGTCCGTGCAATCACCATCCATGCTAAAAATACTTTCTGTAACGATGATGACGCATGTGAAGCGATGGGCATATTTTGTCAATAATTGCGTTAAGTGCGTATAATCGGAATGCCGGTACCTGTAGCAGGCTGCATTGGATAGTCGGATGCCATCAATTAGGCTTGCGTGCACACCCTTATCGGCGAGAATTAATGTCTGTGTATCACAAACTGCAGGAAGTATGCCTACATTCATGTGGTAGCCGCTGTTAAAGACCAATGCACTCTCCGTACCGAACATTCGGCACAGCTTTGTTTCCAATTGCGTATAGCGTGCATGGTTTCCTGTGAGTAGACGCGAAGAGGAAGCGCTGAATACAGCATTATCCTTTGTCACCGAGTTTAGGAATTCTTGACGAAGTATCTGATCTGTCGCAAGTCCAAGATAATCGTTCGATGAGAGGTTGTAATGCTCTTTAACATGCTCCTGTGCTGTGTTATCCTGTTGTGTGATAAGGAGAAGTTTTCGTTTATTCCCTTGTTTTTCAAGGGCGAATAATTCATCTTCAATGCGCTGGATTAGACTATTTTCAATCATTGGACTGTGCTGATTACGGCTAGCAATGCCTGTGTTAACTTGTGAAGCTCACCTTCATTTATGATAAAAGGGGGCATGATATAAATCAGTTTTCCGAATGGCCTTACCCAAATTCCCTCTTCGATAAACCGCTGTTGTATGCTGGAGAGATCGACGGAGTTTTTCATCTCGATGACTGCAATTGCACCTAGAATTCTGAGCTCCTCGACTTGGGGCAGCGCTGTTGCAGCGCTAAGTTCCCGTCTCAATTGTTCTTCGATTAACGTTACTTTCGCTTTCCAGTCCGTTGCCAATAGTAATTTGATGGAAGCGTGGGCTACTGCGCAAGCCAAGGGGTTTGCCATAAAAGTTGGCCCGTGCATAAACGTACCTGGTGTACCGTTGGAGATTGTATTCGCAACATGATCTGAGGTGATCACGGCGGATAGCGTCATGTAGCCACCGGTCAAGGCTTTGCCGATACACATGATATCGGGCACTATTCCGGCATGCTCCCAGGCAAAGAGCTTGCCCGTGCGCCCAAATCCGGTAGCAATCTCATCAAAGATTAAAAGAAGTTGATTTTCTTTGCAGAGATGTGCTGCCTGACGCAAGTACTCCGGATGGTAAAAACGCATGCCACCGGCTCCCTGGACGATAGGTTCAAGGATGAGAGCGGCCAATTCGTCCTTGTGTGAGCAGATCAGGTCTGCCAAGGGTTGGATGTCATTGGCATCCCATTCTTGCTCAAACGCTATTTTTGGGGCAGGGGCAAAATAGCGTTTGGGTAAAGCATTGTCAAAGATGCGGTGCATGCCAGTAATGGGGTCACAGACCGACATCGCGTTCCAGGTATCACCATGGTACCCCGAACGAATCGTGACAAAGTTTTTCTTATTGGTCTTTTTTTGTGAGACCCAGTATTGAATAGCCATTTTAAGTGCAACTTCTACCGCAACAGAACCCGAATCGGCATAAAATATTTTGTTGAGTGAAGTAGGGGTGATGTCAAGTAGTATTTTACCGAGAGCAATTGCTGGTTCGTGCGTAAGTCCACCAAACATCATGTGTGACATGCTGCTGAGCTGTGCTGTGACCGCAGCGTTAAGGACGGGGTGATTGTAACCATGGATGGCGCACCACCAAGAGGACATACCATCTATAAGCTGCTGTCCATTTTCCAACTCGATTATACAACCATCTGCCCGTTTAACCTTGTAGGCAGGTAAGGGATTTGTCATGGTGGTATACGGATGCCATAGATGCTTTTTATCAAAATCATCGATAAGGTCGTGATGGTTGATTTCTTCTCTTTCCATGATGGTCTGCCGAATTATTTTTGTTATTTGTTTTGCTGCTTAGCGATATTGCGCTGGATTTTATGTTCGGGTCTTGACCATTTTGGTCTTTCACCAAGATCATGGTAATGCGCCATCTCAGTTGCGATGGTTTCGGGTTGATTTTTTTTCTCGAATGGCTGTTGTGGCACCAAACCTAATGTTTTAAACATGTCCATGTCTTCATTGACATCGGGATTGGGCGTGGTGAGGAGTTTGTCGCCTGAGAAAATCGAGTTAGCTCCTGCGAAAAAGCATAAAGCTTGCCCTTCTTTACTCATGTTGGTACGTCCTGCAGAAAGGCGAACTTGTGTGGTGGGCAATAAAATTCGGGCTGTAGCCACCATGCGTACCATTTCCCATATCGAAACTGTTTCCATGACTTCCATTGGAGTACCGCTTACAGGAACGAGCGCATTGATCGGTACCGATTCGGGTTGTGGAATGAGTGAAGCAAGTGTGATCAACATCGCGGCACGGTCGTCTATACTTTCTCCCATTCCAATAATACCACCACTACATACGGTTATGTTTGTTTTACGTACATTTTCGATCGTTTGAAGGCGATCATCATAGCTTCTGGTCGAGATAATTTCCTTATAGTAATCGGCAGAGGAATCGAGGTTGTGGTTGTAGGCGTATAGTCCAGCTTCTGAAAGGCGTTGTGCTTGGTTTTCGGTCAGCATTCCTAGCGTGCAGCAGACTTCCATGTCAAGTCTATTCAGTGTTCGGACCATATCAAGTACATGGTCAAACTCAGGGCCATCTTTAACATTGCGCCAGGCGGCCCCCATACAGATCCTTGAGCTACCTCCAGCTTTGGCTGCCAGTGCCTGCTCTGTTACCTGCTCTAAGCTCATCAAGCCTTCCGCTTTTACATTCGTATGGTAACGTGCAGCCTGGGGACAATAGGCACAGTCTTCGGGGCACCCACCTGTTTTTATTGATATCAATGTGGACACTTGTACTTTGTTGGGGTCGTGATATTTCCGATGTATTGATGCCGCATCATAAAGCAGGTCCATTATTGGTTTGTTGTATAAAGCGACAACTTCTTCCTGCGTCCATTTTGGTTTTGTTTCCATATTAATGCTAAGTTTTTATGCTAAAATCAAATCTATTTTACTTAATGACCATTCGGATTTCGTAATTCAATGCGATTATTTTTTCATGATGATTGCAAAGATTATAGTTTAAATGATAACTTTGGTAGTCCGAAATAAACATAATGAGTAGTCCGGTTAGTATAGGTTTTCATTCCATTATTAAGATAGATCGCCGGAAGGAAGATGCCATCTATCTACAGATCGTTTATCAATTTATCCATGCTGTCAAGCGAAATCTATTGGAAGAAGGGGATCTGTTGCCCGGAAGCCGGAAAATTGCTGAAGAACTGAACGTGCACCGAAAAACCATTGTAGCCGCTTTAGCGGAATTGCAGGAACAGGGCTGGGTGAAAATTTTGGCTAATCGCGGGACTTTTGTGAAAAATCCCGAGCTTATCGGTACTTCCGGGTCGGCGATTGAAGCATTTAGACAGCCACCTGATTTTGCACCTTACTTTTTTAGAAAGGAACTCATATTGGATATGCCTATTTCAGAGGTTCCCGAAAGGTACTATTTTACGGATGGAACACCGGATTATAATGTCATTGGAGCGGAGGAACTGGTGCGTTTTTATGCATCCATGGTGAAACGGAAAAAGAAAAGTGATGATTTTCCGACGACGACTGAAGGAAATTTGTTTTTTAGGGATCAGTTAAGCTATTATCTGAATTTAACAAGAGGGTTTCATCTTTCCCGGAATTTCGTGTTGCCGATTGCCAGCCGGGAACAGATTTTTTCAATTTTATCCCGATTATTGATCCGGCCCGACGATATTGTATTGGTAGAAAATTTAAGTTATTTTTTACCTAACATGATCTTTAGTCAAGCTGGGGCCAAGCTAAAAACCATTCCCGTAGATGCGGAGGGGATGATTGTAGATAAGATCGGAGACCAATTTAGACCCGGAGAAATCAGGTGTGTTTACCTCAATACCAGGTGTCAGTATCCAACGACGGTTAACCTTTCCGAGCGAAGGAAAATTCAACTGTTACAGTTGGCCGAGCAGTATAACTTTATCATTATTGAGGATGATGTGGATTTTGAGTCTTCCTTTTTTAAGGAGAAAGGTGAATCACTTTTCCGGAAAAATGGCGGCAACCGTGTGATTTATACAGGTGCTTTCGGTAGTTTCTTTGACCCTGGTTTCCAAATGAATTTTTTGATCGCACCTCAGGATCTGTTGGAAGAGGGAAAAAAGTATTTGAACATCTTCGGAAAGCCGAATTTTATGATCGAGAAGACATTGGGCGAGATTATCCACCAGGGTGATATCTTTCGGTATCAGCGTAAATTTCAGAAAACAATTGCAGAGCGAAAAGAATTGTTTGCACAATTGCTGTTACGGCATTTTGAAGATAAAATCAGATTTGACGTCCCGGCTTCGGGACTGGCTTTTTGGATACAGTTTAATACAGTTGTTTCGCTGACAGCCTTGCAGGAGAAAGTGCGGTCGCAGGGACTGTTGTTGCCGAGTAATTGCCTTTATCAAAATAAAACGGTCACTGCATTGCGGTTGGGGTTTGCTCATCTTGACGAACAAAGTATGGTGGCGGCAATTTCTTTGTTGCGTGCAGCTTATGCCGATTTGGTCGAAAATATCGACTAGCTGCTTTGCAGTATATGGGTCAATTTGTTTTTGGCTTCTTGGTGGGGACCACAGAAATCCACAAAGTATCTGTGCTGCCATTGTTTACTTTTGGTAGCCTGTTTGTTTGTTGGGATGCTCCAATCTGGATAAATACGGAATCCGCGTTTGCCCATTTGAGAACCCGCTGTGAGGATTGTATGTTCAACTAACGCCTGTTTTGGAAAGACAAATAGGCCGCAATGCTGTTCCTGTTCAACCGAAATAAGATAATAATCGAAATGATCATCTGCAGTAAAAGGTATGGTCTGGCCATCGGTGTTGCGTTTCCAGAGTGCAACGAATAATCCTACTTTTTTTGGTGTTATCTTGGCCTTTCTAAATTTGAAGTGTTTGTTGCCCAGTTGAAAATTAACACCATAATAGGCCCTACCTGTTTGATCTTGTGATAGGTTAGAGCAATGGAGCATAAGTATGCTTTCGAGTTGATCTATCGCTTTCCTGATCATATGATCGGCGATCTGTGGGGTTGCCTGATCGTTAAGATTCATGTTGGGGGGTATAGATTAACTGAACAACTCCCGATTTGAATGTGACGCTTTGAACAAGTTTTAGGGATAGTCGTTCAGGTAAGTTTTCGAATAAAGGCTTGCCACTTCCCAGGGCAATAGGGTGAACGGAAATGCGATAGACGTCAACAAGGTTAGCTTGAATGAATGTTTTAATTAGACGCGCTCCACCATATAGCCAAATATCCTTTCCGGGCTGTGCTTTTATTTCCTGAACTTGTTTTGCGATGTCAGTCTGGATGAAAGTAGCGTTTTCATCTTGCCTTGCCTGACTAGAAAAAACATATTTTTTCTTCGCATGGACATTTTTCCAAAGATTTATTTCTGTTTCATCGGCCGTAGCGTGCGGCTGGAAATTACCCCAGGCATCATAGCTCACGCGGCCATAAAAGATGGTATCGATCGAAGCCAAAAAGCCATCGAAATCCATGTCATCATCCATAATACACCAGTCAACCTCTCCCTGTGAACCCTCAATAAAGCCATCTAGGGTCATGGCCAGATCCAATATTATCTTTCTCATGTGTGTGTTATTTGCTTTAAACCTGTTGCTTGTGTTCCCGTAAAATAGGAGCTGGGTTAGCTCAATATCGGATTGTCAGGATAACATAAAGATAGGGAAATAATAAGTTTTGGCCAAATTGGTGAAGAACGGAGCAAAGAAAAAGCCCAGCAAAGAATGTCTGGGCTTTGAGATTATATAAGGGGAATAATACTTGCTAAAAAAGTGAAGACCTAGTCTTCATCGGTGATAATATCATCACCATCTAATTCGAAACCTTCACCAAGGAAGGTATTCTCTAGTTCGAATAAATCTGAATCTTTAATCATTTTACTATTTTTTTGATATTCAAAGTTATCACCCTTATTTAAGCTAATCGTCAATATAAAATGAAGTTTGTGTTAAGCGATATTGTTATATTTTTTTGAGTACAACATCTAATTTTTCTGCCTGGATGATTCGGCTGAAAAACTCTTTTAAATCAAAATACTCTTCCGGCATAAACAAGGGTTTGTTTAATTGTGTTGCAGATTCTATTATCAGAACGTCCGGTGTTGTATTATTGATTTTGAAGATATACCGTGCCGCACGTTCAGGAAGAGCCATACTGATATTTTTTAACTTTCCTTCCGTTGGATATGCATAGCCTTTTGGTAGTTTGATTTCAATGTAGCACTCTTCTTGGACTAAAGAACCAAAGTCGATTGGGTAATTCCGCTCCGTTAGGTTGAAGGGGTTCTTGGACATTTTGGTGTCAATATAAGGATTGAATAGAAGTTGGTCATTTTGTAGGGTTGCAAAATTCTTAATCTCAATTTCAAACTCCTCCGTTAGTGGTTTGTCAAGAGATTCCCGATTCGATACTTTAAAACTGTTGATTTTGATGCGATTGTTTTCTTCATCTATTTTTTCATAGAATTCTTCTTCAGAATTACTTCCTTGAAGGCGCTCACGCATTTTGGAAGCGCCATAACCGTTACGTGAGGTAATCCATTTTCCTTTTAATGCACCATCTTCCGACAGTTCACCATAGAAGAAATTACTATAACTAGATGAAAGATTTGCCTCGAGTTTTACCCAGTCAGATTCGCCTTCGAGGGGAATTGATCTTCCCTGAAAATTGACACATTTCATCGGGATATTTCCAAACATCTCATAGGGAGAGGTTGCATCGAGCAGGTAGTAGTTTTCACCTATTTTTACCCGGGCAATAACGTGATTGAACTCTGATATCGCTGGTGCATAGAGTCCTGCATAGCCATTCTCACGTGTCGATAAAATAACAGGGATGGCATCTAGCTTCGCATAACGTAGGGCATTGACCAGTCCAAGGTTAATATCGGCGCTATTGCCTGTTCTTTTTTCGATGGCTTCTTTGATATTTTTTGCGTAGATTGAATGGCGGTTATTCCATTTTATTTGTTTCTGAAAATAGGTATACAGCCGTACCGCTTTTTCCAGATCATCTTTTGAATCCTGCAAGACGGGTTCTATGAATTCCTTCAGTGCCGTTTTTCGCTTTACTTGTCCACCAAAACTTTCGTCCTGTACGAGTTTATCCCTGACATTTTCCCACGTGAGCGAGAAGTCTTTTGTCGGTCCCATTGGAATGCTGTACCGACCAAGTTCGAAGAAAATGATTGATCTAAAATTTTTAGAAGAAGTCATGTAATCTTCGGTATGGAAAGCCGGGATATTTTCCATGGTATAAATGGTTTTATTGCCTAAGACTTCTCCAACTTGAGAATTTAGCCCCGTGTTGTAATTTTCAACCTTTCGGTCACTGACGGCTAATCCCCCCTTTAAATTGGCTTTATAATGAAAAACTTCGGGAATACGGGTGACGTATTGGCTATAAAGTTTCGGGAGATCTTCCTGAAATTCCCAAGCATTTAGGTTAAAGATAAATGGAGATTCTGTACGGTAACGGTATTCAATAATTGTACCTTCTTGGACCTGCGGAATGGCCGCTTTTGTTACCGCATAGTTTTCTGAGGCGTTTTCGTTAAAAATATTCGCTTTCGTCATCTCTGTTTCCACGACCTTATCACCGACGAGGTGATAGGATGCTCCCTTGATGTCCATAAGGACTTCGCGTTCGTTCCCACTTTTATATAAAGGGATGCTGAAATTAGCGTAATCATAAGCTTCCTTATTTAATATTTTAATGCGGACGTGTCTGAAAAATTGAACAACCGGACCTTTGTTTTTATCATAACTAACTTCGGCTGATCCATATTCACGTAAGACAAAGGCATTTGCTGCTGTATCTATTTTGTCAACAGTAATGGCAAAATCTTCCTTTTTTATTTTACCGAACGAAAAATCTTGTGCTTGTAGGGATATACCACTAAGCAAGAGGAGGCCAGTGAAAAAACTTTTCATAAAAAATGACTGTATGGTTAAGAATTATAACACTAAAGTATGAAATAATTTTACATCCAAACCCTTATAAATAAAATTGATTGAAAAGATAAATGGATCGATAAATTTCGACTGCTTATTTGTCCAGATAGCGAGATAAACTTGTGTTGTAGTCTGATGAGATGCGTAAAGATAGCGTATTTACAAGGTGAATTCGAAGCTTAACGTGACATAGCGGTAGTCTTCGCCTCTCCATTTTGGTCCCGAAAGTAGGATTTCTTTGGCTTTGGCATCGAGGTAATCATTTGCACTTTGGAGAACGCTGATATTTGTTGGGAATCCATCTTTATCGATATAGAAGCTTAAACGGACAGTGCCCTCATAACGGCTTTTAGCTGTTTTTTTCTTGATGTAATTGTTGAACGATCTCCAGCCCCAGATCGGTTCGGCACTTTTTGATTTGCGTGAAGACATCGTTGTGACGACGACTTCATCAAGTGTGGCGCCGGAAGGTTGCAGTTTGATCGTTGTATTTTTGCTGCGACGCATATTCAATGCAACCGAGTTGTAGCCCAGCGCCATGATGTCGACGAGTGAATCCATTGTACTGGGTTGGATGGTCGCTTGTCCCTGTGCGTCGGTATTCGTAGCAAACTTGCTATTGGGTTGAATGATTGTCACTCCCGAAATAGGTAAGCCCGTCTCTTTGTCCCGAATCGTAAGTTGTAGCGGTGTACCTTGTTGTTGTGGGATCGAAATACCTGGAGCCCTGCCTGCAAGTGCATTGTTTAAACTTGAGGTTCCTCGAATCATAATCGTTTGGGAAGCATCTTTTTTCTTTGCCATTGGCGCATAACCGATAACAATTGTACTGTCTGTAGGTCTTAATCCAAATACAGGGCGATCATTATTGAGACCTTCCTTCATTTCTTCCAGTGATTTTACACGTAGGGAGGGTTCCTGGGATAAAACGGTCACCTCTTCCAGTGGGTGCTGTTCATGAAGCCGCGGTCTGTTATTATCTGCTAATTGTGGCGAATGATCTTGAGATCCTATTTTTGATGCAATATCATCTGAAGGAATGATAGAATCTGCTGCTGTAACCTTTGTTTTGGGTTTTTCCTGTGTAACACTTACTTCAGCGGTACGCCTCGCTTCGGATGAATTTTTGTCCTGTTGACGGTAAAGAAGAAGACCAACCCCCAACACGATCACTGCTGCTGCAGCGATGCTAAGTCTCTTCCAATCAAAGACCTTTATTTTAGCGGAATTGTCTTTTTCAATACGTTGCGCAATTTGGTTGTTGATTGTTGTAATTACGGTTTTATTCTGATCCATTTCAATACCTATAAGAATATCCGCCAACATGGGGTCACGTTGCGCCTCCCGTTCAAGCGCATACATCTCCGTAGGAGATAGTTCGCCGTTGACGTATTTCTTTAAGTATGCTATGTCGTAATTACTGTTGCTCATTCCAAGCCTCCATGCAATTTTTTAAATTCCGTTTTCCATTCTGAATATAGCTTTTTACTTCGTTCAAGCTATAACCGGTAGATTCACTAATCTCTTTGTAACATTTTTCCTCCAAAAAGAAGAGTCTAACCGACTGTTGCTGTTTGTCTGGTAATTTTCCCAGACAGCCTTCCATGGCTGTTAGCTGTTCTTCTTTTTCATCATATTGTTCATACTGATGCATGTCTCCCGGAAATTTCACAAATTCATCCAAAGAAATTTGAGTTTTGTTCTTTTGAGACCTCAAATACATCAGACAATGGTTCTTGCTTAATACATAAAGCCACCTTGGGAAGTCCTTGATTTCTTGTTTGTTGACTTTGTGTATTAATTCTTCAAAGATATTCATGACAGCATCTTTACTCAATTCGGAATCTTGGAGATACCGTAAGCAAACATAGTATACCATCTCCGTATGTCGTTGGTATAGATCACCCAATACCTGGAGCTCCTTAGACTCCTGGTAGTGCAGCAAGAGCTCGTGGTCTTGTGCTGTATCTATTTTTGACGACTTGAATGCGAACATTTTATTGGTTAAAAATATTTTTTTTTTCTGGTTTATGGAAATTTAATATTTGAGGCATCCCTTGGCAAAAATGTAAAAGATATGAGAGCAATACTTTTTGTAATAGGCTTGTTGCTATCCTTAGGCGGATATGCCAAGCAAGGATATGAGGTTAGGGGGAAGGTTGTCGATGCGAATACAGGAATGGCAATTGTGGGGGTACAGGTGAACAATGCTGCAACCAAAGCACATGTGCAGACCGATGACAAGGGAAACTATCGTATTCAAGTCCTTGATGGTAAAAACATCTTGATTTTTAGTTATATCGGATATCTTGAGCAGCGGATAGCGGTCAACCATCGGTCAAAGGTTGATGTGGCGTTGGTGCAGCAAAATAATGCGCTGGATGAGGTTGTGGTGACCGGATATGAGCACAAGGCGAAGCGTCAGACGGCATCGGTGATGAATGTTAATGCAGCTTTGTCTGGGCAAGTATCGGGTTTGTATATTAGAGGAACGGCGTATGTGCCTAATCAGAACCAAGAATCTTATCAAAAGTTGAAGGAAAATAGCTTTATCAATCCACGTAAAGAGCCTTTATCGACCTTTGCAGCCGATGTTGATGCTGCTTCCTATAGTAATGTGCGTCGATTTATCAATTCGGGAACTCTGCCTGAAAAAGACGCAGTACGGGTTGAAGAGATGATCAATTACTTTCAGTATCAAGTGGCTGGACCTAAAAATGGTGAACCTGTAAATATCGTCACCGAATTGACGAAGGCACCCTGGAATACAACGCATCAGCTTATGCGCGTCACGTTAAAGGCGAAAGATATTCCGACGGAGAATCTTAAAGCTTCCAATTTGGTGTTTTTGATCGATGTGTCGGGATCAATGATGGGACCGGGGCGTCTACCTTTGGTGAAAGCTTCGCTGAAAATGTTGGTCGATCAGCTTCGCGCTGTGGACCATGTAGCCATTGTGACCTATGCTGGATCGGCAGGGGTAAAACTGGAGAGTACGCCCGGTGATGAAAAGATGAAAATAAAATCGGCTATTGAGGAGCTGGAAGCCGGTGGAAGTACTGCTGGTGCTGCAGGAATTAAGAAGGCCTATGAAATTGCGAAGCAACAATTTATCAAAGGAGGAAACAACCGGATCATTTTGGCTAGTGACGGCGATTTCAATGTTGGGGAGAGTAGTGACGAATCGATGGAAGAATTAATTTCCAAAGAAAGTAAATCGGGGGTTTTCCTCACAGTATTGGGGTATGGCATGGGAAATCTGAAGGACAGTAAGATGGAAATCCTTGCCGACAAAGGGCATGGGAATTATGCCTATATAGACAATATTTCTGAAGCACGAAAAGCGATGGTAACCGAATTTGGGGGAACTTTGTTTACCGTTGCTAAAGATGTCAAGATTCAGGTCGAATTTAATCCCAGTTATGTGCAGGCATACCGTTTAGTGGGATACGAAAATCGCTTGTTGGAGGCTGAGGATTTTAATAATGATCAAAAGATAGGTGGTGATATGGGGGTAGGACATGTGGTGACAGCCTTATATGAAATTGTACCTGTCGGTGTAGCGTCGGGGGGGATCGGAACGGTAGATCCCTTAAAGTATCAGCAGCAAGCGGATCAGGCAGCTGGACGGAGAAATGCTGAACTGGCAACAGTTAAATTTCGGTATAAGGAGCCTGAAGGGGAGAAAAGCAAGTTGCAGCAAAAGGTGGTCGGAACTTTTGTGACGGAATTGAACAGTGTGAGTGAAGATTTACGATTCGTAACCGCGGTAGCGGAACTAGGTCTATTACTTCGTGATTCTGATTTTAAGCAAAAGGCCAATTTTGATCAGCTCATAGCGCGAGCAAAAGCTTCTAAAGGCAAAGATGAGGAAGGTTATCGCGCTGAATTTATCCGTATTGCGGAAAATGCCCGGGATTTATCGAGATCGAAAGAATAAATAAAAATGACTAAATAAGGATTTTCAGTAGCAGCAATCGAAATGCTGCTGCTGGAAATAGTTTAGTTTGTGGAACAATAGCCAAAAAAGTAAATAAAATCTATATTTTTAGATCATCAATAAAAGGAACGTATTTTGCTTCTGCTGATTGTCGTTACGTGATATTTGGTAAGTAAGTACAATCCGAGCGATACGTTGTTGCGGTGTATGGAAATAAAAAATGCTAGATAAATGAAGAATTTTTTCTTGTGCTTTCTTTTGGCTATTGGTATTACAGTACCATCGGTAGCCCAAAATGCGAGCTTGAATAAACAACAGACCATGTCTTATATTAATAAGCTATATAAGGTTGCTTACCATTATAAGGATACAAAAATTGATACGGTGACGGTAGACGGGAAGGTGTTAACAGTCTTTCTTTCCAGTGGCCAGCATTTTCGAAGTGATATTGCCAAATCAGATGTACTTGTCATCGCAAGAGTAAAATCAGGTTATCAAATTCGATTTAAGTCCTCGCCAAGTACGGATGAAATTTTATGGGCAATCCAAACGGAAGAAGATGCCAAACGTCTGAAAAATGCGTTGGAGCATCTGATTAAAATCGTAAAAACCGAAAAAAAGACAGATCCTTTTGGCAGTTAAGTCATATAGACGGGCTGATACGATAGGTAATAGAATGTTCGGCAAGGTATGAGCTTGCCGAACTGAATAGAGAAAGTAGTAGGGCTTGCACATGGATATGTGTTGAGGATTGCTGAGGGGGTAACCAAATGCCTACTAGATATAAAGACGATTGGCTTCATGGCCGAAATTGATGTGGCTGTTGAAACCATCGATTGTAAATCACATCGTTTATACTAATTTAAGGTGTTTACATGAATTCAGGGTTAAAATGTTGTTATCTTATTGTAATTAAGTGTGTTGTGTACTTGTTTTCGAGTGACCTTATTTCTCCTTTTGATGAATTTATTTCCCAGGAGCACCTTCATCCTCTTTCCAAGCTTATATTTCCGAGATAGCTGCTATTCATGCTTCGATTAGTCCCGTCAGCTGCAATAAAACCTAGATATAGATGATATGTATCACTTTGGGTTAGGTTCGGTATTTGAATAGATTCTTGTAAATCCATAATGTAATTATTAAGTAAAACACCTTGTGAAGCGTTTATTGGATTCTCAGGAATGAGAAGTACCAAGGTTCGGAAATCTGTCAGATCGTCATGCAATAGTTTTTCGGAGTTTTTAAGTTCCCAAGTGATATGGATAGTTTCGTTCAACAATTGAAATGTTGCCCCTGTAATCTCTTCGTCCAACCCTCGGCTTAGGGCAATCTTTTCATAATCGATATGAAAACCTTCATCGTCTTTTTGCATGGCATGGTGAAGGTTGTAGGACATTGCAGCATTATAAGCTGTCATATTCTTGGTGTAGGTTGAAAAGCCGAGCCGTATGACTTTCGTGTAAGGGCTTAAGAATTGTTGCATAAGTCCAAATTTGTTTCGGTTGTTTACTTCCTTTTCAGAAAGTGCTCTTTTTTTATTCACTCTCGGAAGAGATCTAACATAATTGATCTCTTTCCACTTACAAAAAACTACTGGTCCCACTTTGCCTGAGGGAGGACCGTTTACACCCTGTGTTACATTTGCCATAATATCAAATTAAATGTGTAGGGCTACTAACACAGAACGAATAGATAAGTTTAGTTTAATACATGGAATAATTGTAAATAACATGTTACATGATAGGGGACTAATAGGCAGTTAAGACGGCTTTATCCGAATGAGGTCCCTATAAGGTCCCTATAAAGTCCCTATCAAATCCCTTTTAGAGAATTATTTTTTTGAGATGAGATCGCTTGTTGCTTACTTAATGGTTTGCACAAAAAAAGCAGATCCGAGGAGTGATCTGCTTTGACTGATATATATTAGAAGTTGGCTGCTGCGTTAACCTAGTAGTACGGTAAATAGTGGGATCACATATTTTGGGGCCCGTTCGTTTTGTTACAGCTTTTGGAAATATTTTTAGAGCTTATTATGGTTATTGGTAGGTAGGGGCATTCTACCTAACATGTTAGATGTCTGCGAAAAAATCCTTATTTTTACCGATAAAATCACATCGAATTGACACATCAGGAAAAGTCGAGCCAGATTAGGAGGGAAATAAATCTTTCCTATCAACAGCTTAAAGGAATGTACCCCATCTTAAAAAGTCAGAACAGTATCGGAATGGCCATATTTGCACTAGCGATCCTGGCGATTGTTGTTGTATCGATAGCTTGGTCTCGCGCTCTTGTTCCGGCTTGGCTTATGATTGTCAGTAATGCCTTTTTTATGGGTGTTTTACATGAAATAGAACATGATCTGATTCATTGGCTTTATTTTAAAAGACAAAAAGTGGTTCATCATTTTATGCTTTTTAGTGTATGGATATTACGCCCACTGACTGTCAATCCCTGGATACGCAGGACCTTGCATCATCATCATCATAAATTTTCGGGTACATTACATGATGTTGAGGAACGCAGTGTGACGAATGGCGAGCAGTGGTCGATCAAACGTTTGGTAACAACGGCCGATGTTGTATTGGGCGGGCTCTTTCGGCTGCATCGTATGTTTAATGATATGGACAAAGAGGTGAAAAATGGGAATCTAAAATTGGAGACTTCTTCAAAACTAAAACGGATTATGTTTTTAAGCATTGTTCCAGTGACTATTTTTGCACATGTGATCTTATATTTCTTCTTTGCAGACCTATTATTTGATTGGTTAAGAGTGGTTTTTGGAGTGAATTTGAGTTTTACACACTATGTTGATAACATGTTGATAAGTTTGCGTTGGATCATTTATGTTATTCTATTACCAAACTTATTACGCCAATTTTGTTTACATTTTATTACGTCAAACATGCATTATTTTGGCGATGTCGAAGCTGGAAATGTTATTGAGCAAACGCAGGTATTGACAGTTTGGTGGACTTTTCCGATGCAATTGTTTTGTTTCTTTTTTGGCTGGACACATAGCATCCATCATTTTGTTGTCAATGAAACATTTTACGTACGTCATATGGGTCGTAAGAAAGCACAAGAAATCTTACGGAAGTATGGGGTTCGTTTTAATGATTTGGGAACATTTAGAAGGGCAAACCGTTTTCGTGAACTTTCCAACAAAAAAGTTTAATAATTTTTTTACCTTTTTTTACGATAGGTTTTATAGTTACCGTGCTGCTGATAGACAAGAGTTCCTTCTTCACAATAGTTTGATAGGTAAACAGAGAATTTATTGCTTTGGCTCTTGTCAATACCCAATTGGACCAATACCTCCGAAACACGTCGTGCTGAGTAGAAAAAATCCGAATGATAGACGAGGTCATCCAGTTTTTTGCTTAGCGTGATTCTTTCCTGTGCATCGGGAGGTAGGGAGTAAGGAGAATTAAAGACAATATCATGCTGAAAAAATATCGTTGGTTGAATTTCCAGGCTACGACATAGGGTTAAAAAATTTGTGAGCGTTAAGTCTTTTCCCTTTTCTATGCCATTGAGTGTTCCTGTTGAAATGCCCGTTAGATGGGATAGATCCCGCAATGAATAATATAGATCATTTCGTTTCGCGCGAAAGCGTAAACCAATTGTTTCCAGTAATGCTTTGTCTTCATCCGTCATACAACGAATTGAATGACAATTTGCGCAAAATATAGTTTATTATTTTATTTAAAAATTTGTGTTTGTTGTTTTTTGTTTTATATTTGTTTTAACAGATATTTTTAATCTGGAATAAGGTATGTTTCGTGAAAGTCTATATTGGTTTAAATATCGGATAGGAATAAATCTTTCTCTCGATTAGTAAATAGACTCTACGTCACCGTCCTGTGTAAAATAACCAAAATGATCATTCATCATATAAACATGGGCAAATGAAAAACAAAATAATTTAAGAGCATAGTGTCATTTGGCCTGGCTTCGGTTTCCAAGAATCCGTCAAGTTCCACCGGAGCTAAGGTAAATGGCATAGCACGTCAGCACGATGGCCAGTTCTATGGTCAGTTTCTACCAGATCGTGTATGGCGAAACAAGTCGGCTTGCCCAGCTTCGGTTTCCAAGAATCCGTCAAGTTCCGCCGGAGCTGTGGTGAGTTGCATATTATCGTCCACTCATAAAATAATAAATCAGATAAAATACGATCAATACACAGACTGCGATGATAAGTGTACGTTTTAAATTTCGTCCAGCGGGTTCATCATCTTTTTCCTCAATGGCAACCTCAGGTAATTTCTCCTCCTGTTTTTGGTCGTTATGCTCGGGGATGTCATATTTATTTTCCATGATTCAATTTGTTTGTTATCATAAGTAGAACAGCGGTGGACTGTAAATCGTTGAGTTAGGCCAATTTTTAATTCATATAAAAGACCTGTTTTGTGGCACTGAGCGCGCGATGTGAATAAATAAAACGGTAAAGCATTGTGTTTTTTCGAGTATTTGCATACATTGCGGCTATATTTAACGCGATAAACCTAAACAACCTGTAAACGCTGCGTTTACAAATAATTTTGCGTTGAACGAAGTCTATAATAAATAATTGAGCACTAAATGAAAAGAAGAACTCTTATCGGAACATTGGTAGCTGGATGTATGATGTTGGCTGTTAATCCAACATTTGCACAACAGAAAGCTGCAAAAAAGGAAATTGGTCTACAGTTATATTCTGTACGTGAAGAAATCGGGAAAAACCCGAATTTCGACCAGATTCTACAAAAGATCTCAGCATTGGGTTATACAGGAGTAGAAGCCGCTGGATACAAGGATGGTAAATTATATAACCTGAGCCCACAAGAGTTTAAGGCAAAAGTAGAAAAAGCTGGAATGAAAGTAATTTCATCACACGCAACGAAGACTTTATCAGAAAAGGAGCTTGCCTCTGGAGATTTTACGGAATCGCTAAAATGGTGGGACGAATGTATTGCTACACATAAGGCAGCGGGAATGAAATATATTGTTACGCCGTGGATGGATGTGCCTAAAACACTTAAGGATCTGGAAACGCAATGTCGCTACCTTGATGCTGTGGGTGCGAAATGCCGTCAGCAAGGAATCGTATACGGATACCACAACCACTCGCATGAGTTTAGAAAAGTGGAAGATAAAGTGATGTACGATTATATGATAGAGCATACAAATCCTGAGCATGTATTTTTTGAGATGGATGTGTATTGGGCCGTAATGGGACAAGTTAGTCCTGTTGATTATTTCAATAAATATGCCGGCAGATTCAAGGCTTTGCACATTAAGGATCATCGTGAGATTGGTCAAAGTGGTATGGTCGGTTTTGATGCAATTTTTAACAATTCAAAAGTTGCTGGCCTGCAATATATTTTTGTTGAGCTGGAAGAAACACGTAACGATATTTACACCGGTTTACAACAAAGCATTGATTATCTAAAAAAAGCTTCTTTTGTAAAGGCTAGCTACTTAAAATAGCCCGAAATCGGGAGAAAATTGACCCAGTTGAGACAATTCTCCGTTTGATAGATTTATTATTTTTCGTTAACTTGAATGTAATAAAAAGGGATTTTTTATTGAATTAAATTAGACCATATGAAACGGATTATTGTTGCCACAGACTATGCTGAAGAGGCCGAACATGCCTTAAAGTTTATTATGGAAGTTTTCGCAGGAAAAGAATACGAGCTCGTTTTATTTTCTCTTCAAAATCCTTCCATCCATGCGATGAACGCTCGACTTTCTCCCGATTCTATGTTCAAGATTTTTGAACATCAAAGTAAGGTTTTACGACGTAAAGCCGAGGCTATTACTGCCGAAAGTGGTGTTTTGACTATTCCTTATCTGGCAGCAGGCTTGTTTTATGATCAGATTACCAAGTGCATCCATGAGACGAATGCCGATTTGTTGGTGATGGGAATGGCCAAACGTTCCTTTGACCAAGATATGCTTGGCAATACGACCACGGCAGCCATTAGTAAGTTAAAAATACCAATCCTTTCAGTTCCGCTTGGCGCAAAATTTACGGGTTTGGAGCATATTCTTTTTGCCTGTGATATTGTTCGTGGTGTGCAAAAGGAAATTCTTGAAAAAGTAAAGGATTTTGCAGCTGAATTTGATGCGGTATTAGAGGTTCTCAACATTCGTAAGACAGTGGAGCAGCTAAATGAGGAAAAAGGAAAAGAAACACGGGAAACCATCAACGACGTGATGGGAATCGTAAGTTATTACTACAAAAATGTAACGTCCAATGAGGTCGTAAAAGCTATCCGGGACGAGGTAAAAGAAAGCAGTACGGATCTGTTGGTTATGATCCCCTATAGGTACGGTTTTTGGAGCTCATTGACCCATCGAAGTAAGACGCGTATGATGGCCTCGGGGCTGGATGTTCCTTTGCTGACAATCTCGATCTAATTCTTTTTAACTATAAAAGCCCAGGTGAGCTGAGATCAACTGGGCTTTATCTTGATTGTACTTATTGAAATAGCGGGAGTATCTTATCCCAAATTTGCTGGTAGGCTTTATTGTTCCGGACGATTCCCTTATCTTCATCATAATAATTAGGTGCGTCAAAACTCCCGCCTTTACGCCTTTGTATTGAAAATATATTTAGAACTATTTTTGATCTTTTAGCTTGTAAAGGGCTGATCAGGAAGTTGAAAATTAATTTTTCTCCTTCTTTATTGCTTAGGAGATTATTGTTTTCAAGATATGTACTGGTTTGAATAAATCCCGAAGGCCGATCGAGCTGTACAATAAAATAACCACCATCCTGAAGCACTTGTATTATCTTGCTGTATGCCGAATCACTTGCGATCGGGATAGTTTTAGTACGGTCTGGATTTTGTGCCAACAGGGGGCTGGAAAAAATAAATACATAAGCAATCAACATCAAGGAGAATTGGATTAAATGTTTCATATTACCGAATTATAGATCTTATCAAGTTAATACTTTAATTTAACAATTTTATTTTTGGCGACAGCTTAGGTAGTCATGCTATTATTTAATTCGTATACCTAATATTTTTAGACTACGTTCTTCCTGATCTAAGGTTGCTATATTGGGTAGGTTAGCCCATTCCGTGAAACCCATTTTTTCAAATAATGCAATGCTTGGAAGATTGTGTGCAAAGATAAATCCCAATAAGGTATGTACGCCTAAATCTGGAGCTTTATCAATGCAGTACTGGAGAATCTGTTTACCCAGGCCTCGACCACGCTGCTGTTCATCCAAATAGATACTGATTTCTACTGTTGCGTCATAAGCTGGACGACCATAGAAAGATTGAAAACTTACCCAACCAAGTATCTGGTTATTTTCATCTTCTATCAGCCACAGAGGTCTTTTCGAAGCGTTATGTTCGTCAAACCATTTTTGTCTACTGGTAACAGATACCGGGGCAGTGTCTGCAGTAACCATGCGGGAGGCTATTGTAGAGTTGTATATTTCTACTATGCGTGGTAAATCATGTTGTGCTGCGTCGCGAAATTTTAATTGATTCATGGTTTGTACTGTTTAATTGTTGTTTGGACGACTCTGATATGCTGCCCGAAGATAGCTTGTGTTGCGAATAGCAAGCAGATAAAAAGAATGAATTTCATGGCGATCGGCTATGTATTAAATCTGTTTTTGTCAAACTTAGATAAATTGCTTTTTATATGCAATACAATTACCCTTCATAAAGGTAACAATTCATACATGTGAGACATTTCTTGTTGTGCTTCTGGCTGGTTTATATCGATCACAGGGGTAAATTACACGATTTCTGTGTTTTATGAGTAAAATTTACACTAATTTGAACAAATATTTCACTATATAGTGTTATTTTTTTCTCATCTTAGATCATTCAACGAAGAGACATCAGCGTTATTGATGATAGATCTTAGCGAAATAGCTTGTCTTTTCGTTTAGTTATACAGGAACTTTTCTAAGCAGGAATTTTTCACCGAGTTCCGGTCGCCATAAAATCACTAAAAAATTAGCTAAGAAGGATCTAGGGAAGAGATTGGCTAGCAGCTATGCTGTTAGCTACTTTTTTGAATACAACGAATCAATTATGAACGCATTGCAAGCTGTACCTAAAATCCGAATCCGTTCAATGGATGTTATGCGTGGTTTCACGCTGTTCTTGATGCTATTTGTCAATGACTTGTTTATTCCAGGTGTACCTAAATGGCTGGTTCATTCGGAAGCAGAAGAGGACGGAATGGGATTGGCGGATTGGGTATTTCCGGGATTTCTTTTTATGGTTGGAATGGCAGTGCCTTATGCTGTTGCGGCCAGGGAAAAGATGGGTTCATCGACAAAGGTCATTTTTGTTCATATTCTGTTCAGAACATTGAGTTTATTGCTTATTGGTGTATTGATATTGAATGGTTCGCGAGTTGATCCACAGCTGACGGGGATGTCACATTTGTTGTGGTTGGCACTGCTATATGTATTCGTTTTTCTGATTTGGAATCATTATCCGAAGGACATGCAATATCAGTCCATTTATAAGGGGCTGCGTGCAGTTGGTATCATGGGGATCATTTATCTCCTGTATATTTTCAAAGCGTCGGATGGAAAAGGCTTGGAAGTAGGGTGGTGGGGGATTTTAGGGCTGATTGGATGGGGATATTTTGCCGCGGCTTCTATTTTCTTATTGAGCAGGGGAAAGATAATTGTGGTTGTATGTGGTTGGTTGCTGTTTTTGGTACTCAATATGCTGAGCCAAATGGGATTTAAAGTTGAATTCCCTGGTGCCGGAAGATATTTACATGTTCTTCTAGCTGGCAATATACCCTGTATTGTGCTGTCCGGAACAACCATAGGGATGCTTATGAAACGTTATGCGGCAAATCCGCGGATATTGTTGCGTTTTTTGCTGATTATTGGTTTGATTTGGCTAGTTGCAGGTTTTGTATTGCGTTTTTGGTTTATTTTATCCAAAATCCATGGTACGCCGAGCTGGGCATTGGTTTGTTGCGGGATTAGCGTATTGCTTTTGATACCACTTTATTATTTCATTGATGTGAAAGGCTACCATCGCGGGATAAGATTGTTTGAGGAGGCCGGAAAGAACTCATTAACGACCTATCTTGCTCCTGATCTGATCTACTTTGTCTGTTGGGGTTTTCATCTTCCACTGTTCTTTTATAAGCAATCGGATTATATGAGCTTAGCTATTGCCGGTTCATTGTTTTGGGCTTTAGCCATGTTGTGGTATGCAATCTTGCTAAAGAAGCTACATATTTATCTGAAACTTTAGTTAGCGAGTAAGCATCAAATGTGAATGCTTTACGGATTATATTTTAGGACGATCAATATCATCTAGAAACAAAATAAGAAGCTATTATGGAATGTAAATTGAAATCAATATTTAGTCAGACCTTCACTGTTCTGTTATTGACTTTATTGTTGTATCCTAGTGTAAGTTGTGCACGAGCGAAAAACAAAAAAGTTGTTATCGCCTATGTCACTTCCTGGTCTAAAGTGATGCCTGATCCGACTTATCTGACGCATATCAATTATGCTTTTGCACATGTCAGCGACAGCTTTGACGGCCTACGTATAGATAATGAATCCAGATTGAAGGCTATTACGGATCTTAAGAAAACACATCCACATCTCAAGGTATTGCTGTCCGTTGGCGGCTGGGGAAGCGGTCGGTTTAGCGAAATGGCTGCTAATGAATCTAATCGGCAAAAGTTTGCCAAAGACTGCTGGCGTGTGATGAGGGCGTTTAATCTTGATGGTATTGATATCGACTGGGAATATCCAACGAATTCTTCTGCAGGGATCTCGTCTTCTTTAGCGGATACGGAGAATTTCACCTTGCTCATGCACGATATCCGCAAGGCTATTGGTAAGAAGAAACTGTTGACTTTGGCTTCTGTTGCGAACGGTAAGTATATTGCTTTTGACAAGATTAAGAATGATGTGGATTTTGTGAATATTATGACTTATGATTCGGGTCATCCGCCTTATCATCACGCGAGTTTGCACCGTTCACCTTTATCTGGACATACAACTTGTGTGGAGGCCGTTAAGGCTCATATCGAAGGCGGTATGCCTGTTGAAAAATTGGTGCTGGGAATTCCATTCTATGGTCGAGGTAATAAAACTGAAGTCAAGGGTTTTATCGATTATAAAGATCTGCTTTCACTTCAGGGCTTTGAGCAGAAATGGGACGATGAGGCTAAAGCGCATTATCTTGTCAACGATAAAGGGGATTTTGTACTGACTGGATATACTTGAACAAGCTGACCCCTCAAAATTGAATTAGAATTAGGGATGCGTAGTGCGTTTAAAGCTGTTATTCAACTGCCATACTGGCTG